>JACQCB010000024.1 GCA_016201805.1 Nitrospirota bacterium
GCCCCGTCGTCCTGCGCAGTGGATCCGGCAATCACCGTCCCGTCGCTCGCCAGCAACTGCCATTCGATCGTCGCGGCTGGCCCCTCCACCCCCTTGATCATATCCGCCGCCTGGACGAAGACCTCTTCCACCTCGGCAATGTCCATGTGAGTCGCCACCACCCCCCGGAACCGACCCTGGTCGTCCCAGATAGGGGACGCGAACGTCACCCCACGATGCCGATCCGGCTCGTGGGAGCCCTGAACCCCCTCCACGTGAACACCCCACGTGTCCCGGGCAGCCTGAAACCACGTTCGGCCGCTCCAGTCCTCCCCCACGCTCCCCGGGTCCGTCGCCGCCACGACCCGACCGTTTGGATCCGTCACCCCGAGCCAGCGATAGACCAGGTACCGGTCCTTCATCCGGTCCAGATACCAGGTGATGGCCGGCGGATCGTGCATCTGGCGGGCAAAGGCATCCGCCATCATTTGCACATCGCCATAGCGTGCAAACAGGCTTCGGTCGAGTGTGTCCGCGATGTCGGTGGCGGCCAGAGCCAGGCCCTCCCCCGCCGACGTCACCCGTTGTTGTTTGACGTGCTGGAGGCTGACCAGGCCGATCAGCAGCGCCAGCAGAGCACTCATGCTGATGAGATGCGGGAGCCATCTATACAGTTGTCGGCGCAGTAGTGTAGGCATGACTCGCCTCACGAAAGACCACTCCACCCAAAAGACCGGATCGAGACCGGGTCACACGAGGCTCGCGGCGGTCGCGCATCCTCACTCGAACTCCAATCCCACCAAGGCCGCATCGTCCGCAAATCGAGGGTGCTCCTGCCAGCACCGTGCCTGCACGATCGCATCGTTGATCGACTCGGCGAGGGGGCGGTCGCGGCTATCCAGAACCGCGCGCATAAAACGAGCCAGGCCCCACCGCTCGCCGTTGATCGAGGGGACGTCATAGAGGCCGTCGCTGGCCAGGATCACACGATCTCCGGCTTGGAGCGTGACGCTCCTCGTGAGATAGCTGGTGCCGGACCGAAATCCGACCGGCAAGGCCGGTTGAAAGAGATGGTCCATGTGGCCGTCCTTCCGCACCAGGACGGATCCGGAATGCCCGGCGGCGCTGAAACGCAATTCGCGAGTCGGCAGGTGCAGGCTGCCGATCCAGATCGTGAAATACTCGCCGTCTTCGCTCAACGGGAACAAGCGATTGAGGGCGGCGAGGATCTCCCCCGGATCGCGGGAACCGATTTGCTGTGGCAACGCATCGGCCCGCAAGAACGTCACGAGGGACGCCACGCGGAGAGCCGCGCTCGCCCCGTGCCCCGAGGCATCCAGAATGTACACCCCCAGGCAATCGTCCCCCCACGGCACCACGCCGAACAGGTCGCCCCCCAAAGTGAGAGACGGCAGGTACTTCCACGCGAGGCGAACCCCCGGCGCCGGCCGCTCCTCTTTGGGCAACAGGGACCTGACGAACCGCGCGGCCGATTGCAGGTCCACCTCCAGCTCCTCCTGCTTTTGCACCAGAAGTTCATGGGAATCGGCCAGGTCCTGATGGGTGCGTTCCAGTTGGCGCATCATGGCCCGCGCGCGAAGGCCGGCCCTGACCCTCGCGATGACCTCAGGGGTGGACGCCGCCTTGCTGACGAAGTCATCGGCCCCGTGGTTGAATCCCTCGACGATCTGCTCCGGTTGATCGTGGGCCGTCAGCAGGATGAAATAGGTGGGACGGAGAGCCTCGTCCGCCTTGACGGCTTCACAGAATGCGAGCCCGTCCATCTCCGGCATCATCCAATCCGAGATGATCACGTCCGGGTATTCGCGCCGGGCGACCGTCACCCCCTCCCGGCCGTCGCCGGCCTGCAGGACACGATATCCGCGTCGTTCCAGCTTGAGGCTGAGCGCCGTGCACGACACAGGCTCGTCGTCCACCACGAGAATGGTGGCCGCGGAGCTGTCCTCGATGCCCGCCGGCAGACTCACTGAAGCGTGAGCCCTATCCGGCGCCGGGTGATTCATGATAGCCATCAGACGCCTCCTTATGCCCTCACCACCATTTTCAACGCATCCTCTTCGTTGGAGTGGATAGGAATCATCTGGGGAATATTGGCCAGCTTCAACAGCTCCGCCACATGGGGCTGGGGCTTGAGGAGGCTCAATCGGCAGCGCTTCGCTTGGCACGCCTGGTTCGTCACGGCGAGAAGGCCCAAGGCGGCGCTGTCGAGGAACGCGACTCCCTCCAAGTTCACGAGCAGGTACGGGCAATTGGCGGCCCAAGCCTTCTGGACAGCCGCGTTGAACGTGCCCCGGCTGGTGAAGTCGAATTGACCGCTGAGCATCAACACCGTCCCCCCTTTAACCGAACGTTCCGTGATTTGCATAGCTGGTTCTCCTTATCTTGGCTAACCTCAGCCCTCCCGCACCCATTCTCACCCCCTCGCGCCGACGGTCATTGCGTCCGGACATGAGCCAAGACCGACGAGGGGATCTGCGCCAACGGAAGGATCTTGTCCACCCCGCCGAGCTTGATCGCTTCATTGGGCATGCCGAAGACAACGCAACTACTTTCATCCTGGGCGATCGTATAGGCCCCGGCCTGCTTCATCTCGAGCAGGGCGGCCGCGCCGTCCCGACCCATGCCGGTCAGGATCACGCCGACGCTATTGCCCCCCGCATACTGCGCGACCGAGTGAAACATGACGTCCACCGAGGGCCGGTGCCGGTTGACCGGCGGGTCCTGGTTCAGCCGCACACAGTAGCGCGCCCCGCTCCGCTGCAGCGTCATGTGAAAATTGCCGGGCGCGATGAGGGCTTGGCCGGTCAGGACGCTGTCGCCGTCTTCCGCCTCCTTCACCGTGATCTGGCAAAGCTTGTCCAGGCGGTCGGCAAAGGCTTTCGTGAACTTCTCGGGCATGTGCTGCGTGATGATGATCGGCGGCGTATGAGGCGGCAGCACCTCCAGCAATTCCCGGATGGCTTCGGTCCCGCCCGTGGACGCCCCGATCGCAATGATCGTGTCCGTCGTCTTGATCATGGCCGTGAGCGTCACGCGGGTCCCGGCCACGTCGCGCGAGGAGACGGCCGGACCTCGGCTCCGCACGTGGACCTGGGCCGCCGCTTTGACCTTGGCGGCCAACTCCTGGGCTTGCGCTTCCAACCCATCCCGCAGATCGATCTTCGGCTTGGTCACGAAATCCACCGCCCCGAGTTCGAGCGCACGGAGCGTGGTTTGGCACCCCGCCTCGGTCAGCGAACTGACCATGACCACCGGCATCGGATGGCCGGCCATGAGTTTCTCCAGAAAGGTCAAGCCGTCCATCCGGGGCATTTCGACGTCCAGCGTCAGCACGTCCGGATTGAGCGCCTTGATCTTCTCCCGGGCGATGTAGGGATCGGCCGCCGCCCCGACCACCTCGATCTCAGGGTCCTGCGACAGCAACTCGGTCAAGACCTGCCGCATCAAAGCGGAATCGTCCACGATCAGCACGCGAATCTTTGCCATGGTTCCTCCCGATGCACGCTCAGGTTTGACTGCCGGCCAGCGCCTTGGCGGGGGCGGCGTCTCGGTTCGACCCCTCCTGCGCCGGGATCAGCGGTACAAGGACTGCGATCGGCTCCTGCACGCCGAATGCGTTGGAGAAATTCTGTAGCCGCATCATGAGCGGCTGCGTGACTTCCTGCCCCTTGGCCAGCAGCAGCAAGCCGGATTGATTCTCCACATCTTGCGCAAGGATCATCCCAGGCGCGAACTCGCTCACTTTGACGGACAGGGTCTCGTGCTTGATCTCCCGGGCGAACGCGATCTTGAGCGCCTGGAGCACGGCGGGATCGTACCAGCCGGCCCGCTGCTTGAGGCGCTCGAACGCCACGTCCTTGGGCGTGTCCGCGGCTTCGAGCGCGTCGAAATCCAGGGCGACTTTCAGGATTCTGGCCCCGATGGGGATCGCCTCGCCCTGGCAGGCGTCGCGGGGCACGCCGGAGCCGTCGAACCGCTTCTCCTGGTACTTGATGATCTTGGCAACCGGCTCCATGCGCGGGATGCTGCCGAGCAGGTCCGAGGCCACGAACGGGTGCTGGTTGAACAGTTGGGACTCCTCGGCGGTCAGCGTCTGGCCCCGATACAGTTTGGTGAGCGCGGGCTCCGGCAAGATGATGCAGCCGACCTGCGAGAGCATCGCGGCCGTCTTGACGCACCAGAGGTCCGGCACGTTCATCTGGACCGCGATCTCGCCGACGTAGCGGGTGACGCGCGCGGATCGCCCGAACGCCTCGGGGTTCACGAGCGCCAGCACGTCGCTCAACACCTTGATGCTGCCGCTGAGGGTCTGCTCCAGCAGTTCTTTTTCCGCCGTCACCAGCCGGTACTGCGCCAGCCCGGCAGTCAGCGCGCCGGCGAAGAACTCCGGCGGGCAGGGCTTGGTCAGGAAGCGGAAGATGTGCCCCACGTTGACGGCCTCGATGGCCGCCTGGACGTCCGCGTTGCCGGTCAGCATCATGCGCACCGTGTCGGGCGCGAGGTCCCGCACCTTGCCGAGGAACCGGATGCCGTCCATGTCCGGCATCCGCAGGTCCGACACGACCACCGCGAAGGGCCCGCGCTCGGCGACCGCCGCCAGACCCCGCTCGCCGCCGAGCGCCGTCTCGATGCGGAACTGCTTCCGCAACTGGCGCTGGTAGGCGTCCAGAATGTTGGGGTCGTCGTCAACGCAGAGAATGGTCTCGGTCATGCTACGTCTCCGTCCGGGATGTCGCCCGGCTGATCGCCCGCCATTCGGTCAGTCGGTCGGTCAGGTCGAGCGCGGCCAGATAGTCGGCGTCAATGGAGACGGGAGCGCCCCCGATGTCCGACGCGCGGTCTTCTTGCGCCAGCGCGTTCGCGACGTGCACGGCCGTGAGCGGGCTGAACGCGCGGGCCGGGCTGCGGGCCGGGCAATGATGGAAGGCCACCGCTTCCACGACGGTGTCGTCCAGGCCCCAGAGTCGCATCACGTAGGCGCCCACCTCCGCGTGGGTCGCGCCGAACAGCTCGCGTTCGACTTCCCACTCCGGGA
>JACQCB010000189.1 GCA_016201805.1 Nitrospirota bacterium
AAAAGGAAATCGACCTGACGCCGGGCGTCCTCAGCCGGACCGATGATCCGGTGCGCCTCTACCTCAAGGAAATGGGCAGTGTCGCGCTCCTCAGCCGCGAAGGCGAGATCGAGATCGCCAAGCGCATCGAAGAGGGCAAGAAAGACATCGCGTCGGCCGTCTTCGGCATGCCGATGTCCATTCAGTTCGTCCTCTCGTTGCGGGACAAGCTGAAGGCCGGGAAAATCAGCATCCGGGAACTCGTGCCGGTGGCCGAGGAGGAATTCGAAGAGGAAGAAGAGGTGGAGCGCGACGATACGGAGCTCCGGGACAAAACCCTCGAGGCTCTGACCAAGGTCCGCAAGGTGTCCCAGAATCTCATGGGGCTCTACGAAAAGAGCCGGCGGGCGGGGAGCAATCCGGCCCGGCAACACCGGATCAAGGCCGAGATCAAAGAAGTTCGATTGCAAGTGGTCGAGAAGATGGAGTCGATCAACCTGCATGCGGCCATCAAGGACCGGATGGTCCAGCGCGTTCGGGATCTGGCCCACGAGATTCGGGCGGCGGAACGGGAGATCGCGCAGTGCCAGCGGAAACTGGGCGTGCCGGGCGAAGCGGGACAGGAATTGCTGCGCCGACTGGGCCGCAGCCGGCGCGATTTTCTGGCCGTCAAACGAAAAGCCGGGCTGTCGGAGGAGACTCTGCAGGAGATCAAGAAGGTCTACCAGGGCGCGCGCAGCCGGATCCGGCAGCTCGAAACCGATGAGGCGCTGGTGTTGGCGGACGAGATCAAAGACGCCGTCCGACACCTCGATCTGGCGGGCGAGCGGGTCAAACGGGGCAAGTCGGAGCTGGTCGAGGCGAATCTTCGTTTGGTGGTCAGCATCGCCAAAAAGTACACCAACCGCGGGTTGCAGTTCCTGGACTTGATTCAGGAGGGCAACATCGGCCTCATGAAGGCCGTGGACAAGTTCGAGTACAAGCGCGGCTACAAGTTCAGCACCTATGCTACGTGGTGGATCCGTCAGGCGATCACGAGGGCCATCGCCGACCAGGCCCGGACGATCCGTATTCCGGTGCACATGATCGAGACGATCAATAAGTTGATCAGAACGTCGCGCCATCTGGTGCAGAAGCTCGGTCGCGAGCCGACGCCGGAAGAAATCGCCGAGCGCATGGAGCTGCCGCTCGACAAGGTGCGGAAAATTCTCAAGATCGCCCGCGAGCCGATTTCGCTCGAAACGCCCATCGGAGAAGAGGAAGACAGCCACCTGGGAGACTTTATCGAGGACAAGAAAGCCATTTCCCCGCTCGAAGCGGCGATCCGGTACGATCTCCAACGGCAGATCAACAGCGCGTTGGAAACGCTGACCCCGCGCGAGGAGAAGGTGCTCAGAAAGCGGTTCGGGATCGGCGAGAGCACCGACCATACGCTGGAGGAAGTCGGCCAGGATTTCGAGGTGACGCGCGAGCGGATCAGGCAGATCGAAGCGAAGGCCTTGCGGAAACTACGCCACCCGAGCCGCAGCAAAAAGCTCAAGAGCTTCGTCGAAAGCCTCTAGATGCGGGCCTTGTCGTTTGAGGGATTTGCAGCCCCGTACAGCGGATTGACACCGGGTAGCCGGGGGGCTAAAATCTCAGGTCCTACGGTGTAACTTTCGGCGGAGTTCTCCAAGACGTGCGAACCAGGGCCCATAGCTCAGATGGTTAGAGCGACTGACTCATAATCAGTTGGTCCCAGGTTCAAGTCCTGGTGGGCCCACCAGTTCTGGGCGGGTACGGCATGTCCAGCATACTCGGGTGTTTTTCCGGTAGCGGCCCACAGAGGATCGGCCTAGCATGCAATTGAGGTCCTGTTGAATCCACAACTTTCCCCGCTCATTGAACTTCAAACTCTTGACCTCCGGATCGGAGAGATCAAGGAGCATCAACGCAAGATCCCTGAACTCATCGATGCCGCAGAAGCGCCCCTCCGCGAAGCCTCCCGTTTCCTGAAAGAATCCACCGCCGCCGTCGAGCTGCTCGTAAAGGAGCGTCGCGAGCGCGAACGAGACCTGGAGGCCCACGAAGCCCAGGTCGATAAGCTCAAAACGCGCCTGACGGAACTCAAGACGAACAAAGAGTACCAAGCCCACTTGTTCGAGATCGAGATGGCGGGGAAGAAACGAGGGGAGTTCGAAGAGCAGATCCTCGTGCTCATGGATCGGGTCGAACAGAAGCAGCAGGAGGTCAAGCAGTTCCAGGCCAAGGTCGCCGAATTGGAGCGCCTCTTCACGCAGGAAAAGCGTCGGCTCGAAGACACGTCCGCCGCGTTCGTTTCGGAACTCTCACAGTTGGAGCAGAAACAAGGCACGCTTACTGCAGCCGTGGATAAGAGTCTGCTGGCCCGCTATACCAAGCTGAAGGCCACGAGGAAAGAACTTGCACTTGCTCCGATCAGAAACGGCACGTGTGGCGGTTGCAGGCTACAACTGCCTCCGCAACTGGTGGCCGAAGTGAAGCGCTCGGACGACGTGCAAACGTGTTCATATTGCCATCGGATTCTCTATTGGGAGGGGGAGGTGGTCAGCCCAACCGCTTCTCCGCCGGCGTCGTTGCAAGAATCGGAAGCCGACGTCGGGGAAACGGTCTAGGCTCCGGAAAGCCCGGCCAAGACCGCCTGCGTGGTTCTAAAGTGCAGTTTTGCGACCGTTCCCAGTCCTTCCTGCCCGTGTTTCTTGTACACCAGACGCGCAGCCAACTCCACTTGCTGTGACGCCCCTTTCGGGAGCGGGAGGCCGAGTTCGTCCGAGAGGCGCTTGAGCCTGGTCAGGAATTCGGCGCGGGCAAGAATCGACGCCGCTGCGACCGCCATGTCGGATTCCGCTTTCGTCTTCTGCACCAGACGTATCTGCTTCCCCTTCTCCAGAAGGGCGCTCAGGACGAACCGTTCATCGCCGAACTGATCGGCAATGGCCAGGTTGCAGTCCACTTGCCCCAGCAGATTTTCCAGGGCGCGCGCATGTCCCCAGGCCAGAAGACGGTTCAGATTGCGCATCTTCCCATACAGTTCGTTGTAGCGCGGCGGGCCGATGGCCACGATGCTGTGTGGACAGACCAGGCGAATGTCCCGGGCCAGTTCGAGAATCCGGTTATCGGAAATCTTCTTGCTGTCCCGGACGCCCATCAGCCGCAGGTCCGGTTCCGTCGCGGAGGTCACGAAGGCGGCCGCGATGACCAAGGGGCCGAAGTAGTCGCCTTTGCCGGACTCGTCGATGCCGATTCTGCTGCTGGTCAAGCCGCGATCCTTGTGTCTGTTGTCCGGTGTCCCGTGAAAACGACCGTCTGGCGCTGTTGCAACGGGCCGCAACGGCGTCGATGGGGGGCGACTCTAACAGAGGGCGGGCCGTCGGTCAATTCGCTTGAATCCGCGCCGATCCGCGATTATACTGAAGCTGCGCGTTAGAGCCGGCCGGATGATCGCCTGTCGATTCGTCGGCGGGAGGAAAGTCCGGACTCCAGAGGGCAGGGCGCTGGGTAACACCCAGGCGGAGCGATCCGACACCGGCGCAACAGAGAGCAGACCGCCGATGGCCGGGGCAACCCGGATCAGGCAAGGGTGAAACGGCGGGGTAAGAGCCCACCGCGTCTGTGGTGACACAGACGGCACGGTAAGCGTCGCCCGGAGCAAGACCAAATAGGAGGGCAACCGAGGCTCGACCATATGGGAGCCTCGGACCGGCTGGCCCGGCCGAGTCCTCGGGTAGGTCGCATGAGGCCTGGGGTAACTCAGGTCCCAGAGAAATGATCATCCCCGCAGCAGTTCGCTGAGGCGGGACAGAATCCGGCTTACAGGCCGGCTCCAACGCGCCCTTTTAATCGCTCGTCGTAAGTCTCGCTCCATCACCTTGCCCGATAAGGCTTCGGCCTGCCCGATCAACACGACTGGAATGCGGTTCCCATAGCGCGCCACGAGTTCGGCATCGGCGGTGATGTCGATTTCGTTGATGTGGAACGGCAGGTCTTGTTGCAGGCGGTGCGCCATCCTGGCAACTACCGCGCAGAGATGGCAGTCTTGCCGCGACAGGATCGTGACCTCGATCGGTTCTTGCGACATGCCGGCAGATGTCCCCGATACAGCGTAATGAGGGATACCCTACAGGATTTAGAACTGCCGCTCAACGGAAGCCGTCCCAGAAGGTATCGTGTCGGGTGTCCGGTGCGGTGCAGGGCCTGTGAATCGGGTGATTCCTGTTGACTTGAAGAAGAGGTGGGTGCTAGGATGAAAAACTCTTTCCCTTTGTTTTTTATCACGATTTACGGTGAAGATCAGCCGGCCAGTTGGCGGGCTGCTCGGAGGGTGAGGGTTGTTTGCATAATCGGCCCGGAGGGGCAGTCCATAACGAGGCGAGGGTGGAGTGATGAAAATCACTGGCTCGGAAATATTTGTCGAGTCGCTCAAGCGCGAGGGGGTGAAGACCATCTTTGCCTTACCCGGCGGAGTCGTACTCAAAATATTCGATATCCTGCACCAGCAAAAAGACCTCCAGGTCATTCTGACACGCCATGAACAGGGGGCCGGCCTTATGGCGGTGGGCTATGCCAAGGCAACCGGCAAGGCCGGCGTGGCACTGGTGACCTCCGGCCCCGGCATGACCAATGTCATCACCGCCTTGGCTGACGCCTATATGGATTCGGTCCCGCTCGTCTGTTTTTCGGGCCAGGTTTCGACCAACCTGATCGGGAACGATGCCTTCCAAGAGGCCGATAACATCGGCCTCAGCCGCCCCTGCACCAAGTACAATTTTCTCGTGAAGGATGTGAATGACCTGGCCGTGACCATCAAGGAGGCCTTCTACGTGGCGACCACCGGTCGGCCTGGTCCGGTTCTCGTGGATATTCCGAAAGACGTGTCCATGAACAAGGCGGAGTTCACCTATCCTGGGTCGGTCTCGATTCGAGGATACAATCCGACCTACGACGGCAACAAGTGGCAAGTCAAACAGGCGGCTGAGGCGATTGCAAAGGCCAAGAAACCGATCCTCTATGTGGGCGGGGGGGCGGTTTTCTCCGGGGCGTCCGAAGAGCTAATCGAGTTGGCCGAACTGTGCCAGATTCCAGTGGACATGACCTTGATGGGGCTGGGGGCCTTTCCGGGCGAGCATCCGCTGTCCATGGGGATGCTGGGCATGCACGGCACCTATTGGGCCAACATGGCCATGCATTATTCCGATCTCGTGATTGCGGTCGGCGCGCGGTTCGATGACCGCGTGACCGGCAAGGTGGCTGAGTTTTGCCCCCATGCGAAAGTCATCCATATCGACATTGACCCGACCTCCATCAGAAAAAACGTCAATGTGGACATCCCCATCGTGGGCGATTGCAAACGGGTGTTGCGGGAATTGAACCAGATCCTGCGGGCCACGGTGAACGGAGAGCAGAAAGAACTCAGAAAGCCGTGGCTGGTTCAGATCGATGAATGGCGGCGGGCGCACCCGCTCACCTATGAGCAGGATCAGAGCGGTCCCATCAAGCCGCAGCACATCATCAAGCGGTTGTTTGAGCTCACCAAGGATCGGGATCCGATCGTGGCCACGGACGTCGGGCAGCATCAAATGTGGGCGGCCCAATACTTCAGGCTGGCGCAGCCGCGTCGGTGGTTGACGTCGGGCGGGTTGGGGACCATGGGATTCGGGCTTCCGGCCGCCATGGGTGCGCAGGCGGCGTTTCCGGGCAAACTGGTGCTCTGCGTCACGGGGGACGGCAGTTTCCAGATGAACACGCAAGAGCTGGCGACGGCGGTGGTCAGCAAGTTGCCGGTGAAGGTCATCATTGTCAACAACCGGTTTCACGGCATGGTCCGTCAGTGGCAGGACCTCTTCTACGACGGGCGCTATGCCTCCAGCTACCTGGATACGGTGCCGGACTTCGTCAAGCTGGCGGACGCGTATGGAGCCGTGGGCCTGCGTGCGACGAAGGTGTCGGAGGTGGATGACGTTATCCGCGAAGCGCTGGCCGTGAACAAACTGGTCCTCGTGGACGTGCCGGTTCATCCCTACGAAAATTGCTATCCCATGATTCCGGCCGGTGGCTGCAACCATGAAATGCTCCTGTCCGATCCGCCGGAACTCAAGAAGAAACAGGCGGCCGGTGTGAAGGTGGCGGGAGAAGACAAGGACACGATTCTGACCGCGTGAAGCAAGAGTCTGTGGCTAATGGCCGATGGCGTATGGCTCGGAGAGGAGATTTGACTCCGGCCATCAGCTATCAGCTATTTGCTCCGGATAAAGATATGGAACACATTATCTCGGTCATCGTTGAGAACAAGTTCGGGGTGCTGTCGCGGGTGGCCGGCCTCTTCAGCGGGCGCGGGTTCAACATCGAGAGCCTGTCGGTGGCGCCCACGCTTGACCCGTCCATGTCCATGATGACGATCACTACGTCGGGCGACGACCGGATCATCGAGCAGATCGTCAAGCAGCTCAACAAGCTGATCGATGTCATCAAGGTCGTGGACCTCAACGAAAGCGAATTCGTCGCGCGCGAGACCGTGCTCATCAAGGTGCATACGAAGCCGGAAGACCGGGCCGAAGCGCTCCGGATTTCGGATATCTTCCGCGCCAACGTGATCGATTCCACTCCGACCACCTACACGATCGAGGTGACGGGGGACGTCAAGAAAATCGAGGCGATCCTGAATTTGCTGCAGCCGCTCGGAATCAAGGAGTTCGTCAGGACCGGCCGCGTGGCGATCGCGCGGGAGCCGGTCCGACCCGCGGCCGCGCAGCCGAAGCGCGTCGCCAAAGACTAGGCTATAGGCAATGGGCTATAGGCGATAGGCAAGAGCGGGCTGACGGTCCTCCCCATAGCCGATAGCCCATCGCCCATACGTCCGCTTTTTTGAGGAGTGAACAATGAAGATTTATTATGATCAGGATGCGGATCTTCAGCAGATCCGAAGCAAAAAAGTGGCGGTCATCGGGTACGGCAGTCAGGGCCACGCCCATGCCCTCAATCTGAAAGAGAGCGGCGTCAATGTCGTGGTGGGGCTACGGGAAGGCGCGTCCTGGCGGAAGGCCGAGGCCGGCGGGCTCAAGGTCATGCCTGTCGCCGACGCAGTCAAGGGCTCCGACGTCGTGATGATCCTTGCGCCGGACGAGGCCCAGGCCGCGATCTATCGCAACGACATTGCGCCCTATTTGAAGGACGGGGCGTATGTGGCCTTTGGCCATGGCTTCAACATCCATTTCGGCCAGATCGTGCCGCCGGCCGGCGTGAACGTGTTTATGGTGGCGCCCAAGGGGCCTGGCCATTTGGTCCGTTCGGAATACACCAAGGGCAGCGGCGTGCCCTGCTTGCTGGCGATCCATCAGGACCCCAGCGGGGCGACCAAGGCCGTCGGTCTGGCCTATGCGAGCGCGATCGGCGGAGGACGGGCCGGGGTGATCGAAACGTCGTTCCGGGAGGAAACGGAAACCGACCTGTTTGGAGAGCAAGCCGTGCTGTGCGGCGGGATCAGCGCATTGATCCAGGCCGGCTTCGAAACACTGGTGAAGGCCGGGTATTCCCCTGAGATGGCCTATTTCGAATGTCTGCACGAGGTCAAGTTGATCGTGGACCTGATCTACGAGGGCGG
>JACQCB010000190.1 GCA_016201805.1 Nitrospirota bacterium
ATTGTGAATGCTGAATGTTGGATTTCAGATTCAACCAGCCCTTAAAATTCACAATTCATCATTCAACATTCATAATTCAAGGCGATGGACTACAAAGCGACGTTAAACCTCCCCAGGACCGATTTCCCGATGAAGGCCAACTTGCCTCAGCGGGAGCCGGAACTGCTCGCCTGGTGGGAACAGGAGCGGCTCTACGAGCGGATCCAGGAGGCCGGTCAGAAAGAGAATCGCCCGCTCTATATCCTGCACGACGGTCCGCCCTATGCGAATGGCCGCATCCACATCGGCCACGCGCTGAACAAAATCCTCAAGGACATCATCGTCAAGTCCAAAACGATGGCCGGCTACCGGGTGCCCTATGTGCCTGGCTGGGATTGCCACGGGCTTCCCATCGAGCATCAAGTCATGAAGGAATTGGGAGACAAGAAAAAGGACTTGGACACCCTGGCGATCCGCAAGCTCTGTCGCGACTATGCGGAGAAGTATCTGAATATCCAGCGCGACGAGTTCAAGCGCCTCGGCGTGTTGGGGGACTGGGAGCATCCCTACTTGACGATGGACCCAGCCTACGAAGCTGCGATCTTGCGCGAGTTCGGGAAATTTGTGGCGCGCGGCGGGGTCTACAAGGGGTTGAAGCCGGTCCTCTGGTGCACCGTGGACCAGACCGCTCTGGCCGAGGCGGAAGTCGAACACGAAGACCATACCTCGCCTTCGATCTATGTGAAGTTCCCGTTTGACCTGCCTCCGCAACTCGTTTGGGGCCTTGTATCTGGAGAACCTTCTTTGGTCGAAGGCATTCGACGAATTTCTATTGTCATCTGGACGACAACACCTTGGACCCTTCCCGCCAACCAGGCGGTCTGCCTGCACCCAAGCTATAAATACGCCTTCGTGCGGGTCCAGGATGAAATTCTGGTAATCGCTGAAGATTTGGTTGGTCGGGCTTTAAAGGAATGTGGAATTGCTGACTACAAGATTCTCTTGGTTTGTCCAGGTGGATTCCTTTTTGGGATTGGAACGACTGGTTCCTTGAAATGTCATCGCCCATTCTCGGACGGACTTTCTCCCTTGCTTTTAGGCGATTTTGTTACCTTGGATCAGGGAACCGGCTGCGTGCACATCGCGCCGGGCCACGGTCAAGAAGACTATGTGCTGGTGATGCAGCACAATGTCTCGGCGACGCCAGGAGAGCGGCTGGAGATTGTGGCTCCTGTCGATGGCGCCGGGCGTTTCACGGACGCCGTGCCGGATTTTTCCGGCCAGCAAGTGTTGAAGGCCAATCCGGCCATCGTCGAGAAGTTGAGAACGTTGGGCATTCTTCTCGGCGACGGCAAGGTCTCCCATTCCTATCCCCACTGCTGGCGCTGCAAGCATCCGGTCATTTTCCGGGCCACCGAGCAGTGGTTCGTCTCGATGGAGGTCAACGAACTGCGGCAGCAGGCGCTGGACGAAATCGAGCGGGTCAAGTGGATTCCATCCTGGGGCCGGGATCGCATCCACGGGATGATCACGAATCGTCCGGACTGGTGTCTGTCTCGCCAACGGGTCTGGGGTGTGCCGATCCCCGGCTTCACCTGCACGACCTGCGGCGGGGTGCTGAAAGACTCTGCGGTGATCAGCCATGTAGCAGACCTCGTGGCCAAGCAGGGAGCGGATCTATGGTTTCAAAAATCAGCCGGAGAACTGCTTCCGTCCGGCACGGCTTGTCCCGCATGCGGCGGGCGAGTCTTCGAGAAAGAACGCGACATCCTGGATGTCTGGTTCGAGTCCGGCATCAGTCATGCGGCGGTGCTCAAGCCGAGACAGTGGTGGCCGGCCGATCTGTACCTGGAAGGCTCCGATCAGCACCGAGGCTGGTTCCACAGCGCGTTGCTGACTTCGGTGACCACGGAGAACAAGGCGCCCTATAAGGCCGTGCTGACCCATGGCTTCGTCGTGGATGGGGCGGGGAAGAAGATGTCCAAGTCGGCCGGCAACGTTGTGGCGCCGCAGGACGTCATCAAACAGTCCGGGGCCGAAGTCCTTCGCCTGTGGGTCTCGGCGCAGGACTATCGGGAAGACCTCCGCATCTCCCCCGAGATCTTGGGCCAGCTCGTCGAGGCCTATCGGAAGATCAGGAATACCTGCCGGTTCCTCTTGAGCAATCTGTATGACTTCGATCCGGCCGTGCATCGGGTGCCGTTCGAATGCTTGCCTGAATTAGACCGCTGGGCTCTGATGAAGCTCGGTGAGTTGATTCCGCGCGTCAGGCGGGCTTATGAAGATTTTGAGTTTCACGCGATCTTCCACGCGCTGAATAACTTCTGTTCGGTGGACATGAGTGCCGTCTATCTGGATATCCTCAAAGACCGGCTCTATACCTTCCGCCGGGATTCCCCCTTGCGGCGTAGCTCCCAGACCGTGCTGTACGACGTCCTCGTGGCGCTCACGAAACTGATGGCGCCGGTCTTGAGCTTCACCGCAGAGGAAATCTGGCGGATGTTGCCGGAAGAGGCGCGGGGGCAAGGCACGATCGCGAGCGTGCATTTGGCTGCGTTCCCAACGCCGGACCCCAAGTGGGCCAATGCGGAGCTGGCACAGCGGTGGGAGAAGTTGCTTGAAGTCAGAATGGCTGTTCAGGCAGCGTTGGAAATTCAGCGACGCGACAAGGTTATCGGATCATCTTTGGAAGCTTTTGTAGGGCTACACGCTAATCCAGACAAATACGCCCTTCTCAAACAGTATGAACAAGACTTGCCGAGTATTTTCATTGTGTCTCAAGTTGAGCTAAAAGAAGTCCATAATCTTCCTCACCATCCTGACTATAAGGTGATGGAAGTTGTCAAAGCAAAAGGCAGCAAGTGCGAGCGCTGCTGGAATTATCGACCTGCGGTCGGCACGTTCCCGGAGCATCCGACCCTGTGCGATCGATGCGTCGAGGCGGTCCGGTGAAGGGTGGCGCACGCTACATCGTCCTGACGCTGATCAGCTTGGGGACGATCGTTCTGGATCAGGTCAGCAAGGCCCACATCATGCAGACCATGCGCCTGCATGAGTCCATTCCCGTGATCGAGAACTTCTTCAGCCTCACCTACATCAGGAACCCAGGCGCGGCCTTCGGCATCCTGGCTTCGGGCAGCAACGGGTTTCGGATGCTGTTTTTCGGGTTCACGTCCCTCTTTGCCTTGGTGCTGCTGGGGACGATTTTCTTTCGTCTGCATCAGGATGATCTGGTCGGGCAACTCAGCATCGCGGGCATCCTGGGCGGCGCCGTCGGCAACCTGCTGGATCGGTTGCGGTACGGGGAAGTCATCGACTTTCTGGACTTCTACGTCGACATCTACCACTGGCCCGCCTTCAACGTGGCCGATGCGGCCATCAGTGTCGGGGTCTGCTTTCTCATCGTTCACTTCGCCTTCGAGAAGAAGGAAGAGGCGGGACCGATCGCCGATCAGTCCTGACGTGCCTGCTCCACCCGCCTGGAAGGGCAGGAGGAGGCACGAATCAGGCCGGCAGCGGCAGGATGAACCCGCCCTGTTCCTTGAACTGCTTCTGTTGCTCGGCTGAAAAAAACGCGAGCGGTTCGTTATGGCAGAACTGGCACTCGTGGCTCGTCACCGTGGCTCCGGCTTCGCCGATGCCGGCCAGGTAAGCCTTGGCGAGTTTCAGGGCGGTGGCTTCATCCGTCGTCATCACGTCGAAGTGTAGCTGGCCCCGCTTCCCCTCGACCCACGTATCGAAGACCTTGACGGTGTCGGGTGCGTGTTCGGTCATGGCGCTCCTTTCATGCGGCACGTGTGCGTCAGCGGTCACCAGAATACCAGCAACACCGTCATCCCAAGCAGGATGCGATAATAGGCGAAGGCACGCAAGCTATGCCGCTTCACGAAGGCAAGGAAGGCGGCGATGACGGCCCAGGCGACCAGGAACGATACCAGCAGGCCGAGGCCCAGTGCCAGGAGATCCTCACTCGTCAGCAGGTCCCTGGATTTGAGCAGCTTATAGCTGGTCGCGGCGATCATGGTGGGGAGGGCCAGGAAGAACGAGTATTCGGTGGCGGTCTTCCGGTCCATTCCGGCGAGCAGCCCGCCCACAATCGTCGCGCCGGATCGGGACACGCCGGGGATCAGCGACGCACATTGGGCCAGTCCAACCCAGAGGGCCGTCGCGAGTCCGACCCGGTCGAGGCCGATGACGCGAACCCGGTCTTGCATGGCCTCTACGGCAAGGATGATCAGCCCGCCGACAATCAGGGCAGCCGCCACGGTGATCGGGTTGAACAGATAGGTTTCGATCCACTTGTGCGCGAGCAAGCCGACACAGGCAGCCGGCAGAAAGGCGCAGCCGAGCCCGATGAAGAACCAGAGGTTGCGGTGCTTGTCCGCCGAACGACCGAGGAGCGAGAGCCATCCTCCCAGCCCTTGGCTCATGGACAGTTCAGCCGAATCCATTTTGGTTTCACGGATCAGAGTTCGAAGAGAGGCTTGCTCCTTTGCCGCCTGTGACAAGAGCGTTGCGAGCTTGGTCCGTTCGTAGGCGACGACGGCCAGGATGGAGCCGAGTTGGATGGACACCTCGATGCTCGTTGCCACGGCGCCGGTGAAGCCCAGCCAGTGGCCGACAATGATCAAGTGCCCCGTGGATGAGACCGGCAGGTATTCGGTGAGTCCTTCCACCAGCCCCAGCAGCACCGCAAGCCCAGGCCCCCATTCAGCCATGTGGTCTCCTCACTCAGTTGCGCACAACGGGTACAGATGCAAGCGAGCCGGCGGCATAATCACAAAGTTCAGCGAGCGAGTCAAGCCGGATGGACGCTGTTCCAACTGGTCGGACCTATTGACAAAATGGGCTTGATGGACTACACATCAGAAAGACGGATGTGCCGCTGCAGCAAGCAAGAATCGCAGATTCGAGTTTCACGCGATGCAGGGAATGAAATGAGTGGCGGTAGCGCTGAAGGCAATGCGCTCGCCCCGCGCAATCCGGCACAGACGTGACGTGGAACGAGGATCGCTGGGTGCTTATGGCTACTGAGATGGAGGGCGGAATGAGGAAGTCTGTCGTGTTTGGCGTGGTCCTTGCCGTAGCGATGGGAACCAGCGGGTGCATGGTTGCCAAAAGCAAATACGATATGGCCGTCGAGGAGACGAGGACCACCCAAGCTGAGTTGGAAACCGTTCAGGCTCAGAAGAGCGCGTTGGAGCAGCAGGTCAAGAGCCTCAAGGATGCCAGCGGCAAGTTGGTGGCTGAGGCGGAGCTGGCTCAGGCTGAGTTGCAACGGCTGCGAGACAGCCGCGATCGGGAACGTACCGGCATCGAGGGGCGTATCAAGGAGCAGGAGCAGAAGATCAAAGACTTGCTGGGCCAGCAGCGGGCCCTCCGCCAGGATATCGACGGAGCGAAACAGCGCAACGAAACACTGAAAGCTGCGGTGGCCCGCTACCAGAAAGAACTGAAGGAGCGGCAGCGCGCGATTGAACCTGCGCCAGTGCCTGTTCCTGCGGCGCCTCGTCCGCCTGTGCCCCCGACGCCGACCCCAGCCCAGGTCCCGGCGCCGGCTCCAGCTACGGCTCCGGCCATTCCCGCGCCTAAGGCGTCGATCGAGCAAGCCAAGCCTCAGCCAAGCGTGGCGCCGGTGCCGACGGCTCCTCAGTTGGGCGGTCTGGCTCCGGTGAACGTCAACACGGCCTCGGCCAACGACATGGTGCTGTTCCTGGGCTTGCCGAAAGAGGTGGCGGAGCGGGTGGTTTCGAATCGGCCCTACAAGGTCCGGGGCGAGTTGGTTGCGCGGAACGTCCTGCCCAAGGCCACCTTCGATGTGATCAAGGATCGGATTACCGTGACGCCGTGAGATCGTTCTTGTGTGTCCGGTACGGCGCGTCCTCTATCTAATCGTCGACGCCG
>JACQCB010000195.1 GCA_016201805.1 Nitrospirota bacterium
ATCCCCAGCAAGGTCAACCGGACAACGTCCATCCACCTGAAATTCAGCAACTCCTTCCAGGACCCCGCCACAGTTACCAGGAACAGGCATATAAAGGCGATGAAGATTCTGAGCGAGACCACTTCGAAGGGAGACATGTCCTTGTGGCGAACAACCTCCTTCATGACAGGGGTGACGGTGCTGAGCATCAGGACCGCCGAGGTCAGGTAGAGCAGGGGGGCCGCGTCATGGTGACTTTCCGTGTGGTTCGTTATCATGTCAGCGCTCCTGGCTGGTCAAAGGGCGGTCAAGCTAATGGCGGCATGTTGGTCGAGGAACTGTGCGATCCATGTCTGGTGTTCGGGAGAGATGGCGGTAACGCGTCCCCCCAGGATGGGAGGAATGGCGTGGGTGACAAGGACGGTGCAGCGGATGGGACACTCGTTGGTGAGTTGGAATTCTAGCTCAATCGCCTCTCCGCAGGTGACGAGTAGATCGGTACTTAAGCCGATGCCATATGGGGTGAGTTGGGTAATCTGGCATGCAGCGGTGTCCGTGCCCCTGCGGAGTTGCCCGGTCCGTTCGATGCTGATCCGGAAAAATTCTCGCTGGTATTTCATAGCGCGCCCGGCATGATCTGCATTGTCGGCAGGATGCCGATGCTCTCCCACCGTTTTCTCTGGAACCCCTTATGGCTGCATGATGCAAAACTCCTCGACTGCCCTTTGAGTTTCCCGATTCTCCTACGGTTTTCATTTCCTGGGAACTGAGATGGCAAGGATAGCGGGGTATTTTGTCTGCCATTGAGAGCCTGATTTATGGCTTCAAGAAGAATATCGGCTTTCCAAGGAGACGGCTTGAGAATGGGCGGAATATAACCGGATCCCCAGGCCCCCTGGTCGCCGCAGGCCCATTGACCTATGCGGTCTTGTGGTGGGGGTGTTCGGTGGATTTGGCGCGGTCGTGGCCGAAGCCCACCATCAGACTCTCGTTGATTTGGGCGGTCACCCATATAAATCAATTTGTTGTAAGGATCAGAATGGCACCTGGTTTACGTTGTCTTTAACGGCAGGAGAAGGGGACCACCTTCCTGCTTGGTACGCCGAGACCCTCTGAGAACGGTCTGGCACCAGAAAGAAGCTTTATCTAATTGTTCAAGGGGGAGATGATGGTCGAGACTTCATCGCGGAGGCTCAAGGTCAGTGCATAGGTCGTGGCTTGGTCTCCGTGCGCGATTGCGTGCAGGACGCAGAGGTGGGGGATGGTATCCGGAGGGAACGCGAGGAGGACCGGAAATTCGATCCACGGGATGGTTGTGCGCGAGGTCGATAAACGTAGGCGGAGGGCCATCAACACATCCCGCATACGGGACTCGTACTGGTCTTCCGGAATTCCATGGGAGGCCGTAATGGCGACATCCCAGAGGGGTTTGGTGATCCCGACAGGGAGGGGCAGGCCTATTGTTTTAGCGAGGGGAGTGACATCGATGAGAAGCCCCGTTTGAAGGGCCTCCTCACGGGACCTGATGACAGGCTGGACGGTTCCAGGCTGGTGCCCATCGTTGAGAGACTCGGCTTGTCCGTCTTGTGACGAAGCAGCTAAAGACGAAACCGCCGGGTTTGTCTCTCTTGTCTCCATTGATGGGGCCGAGGAGGTTTTATCCGGCGCGGACGAGTCGGTCGCCAAGGGCAAGGGATTGGGATTGGCAGGCGACGTGAAACCGCCTGAGGCGCTGAGGATGCCGTCATAGATAATTCGAGCAGCCTGAGACCATTGGGAATTGAATGGCCGTCCCTGGAAGGCCGCTTCTGCGGCTTTCCGTTCATCCTGTGTCAGACTGCGTGGTGCGTTGGGGTGTTTCATAGCGAGGGAGATAGGTCTTATGGGAGTGATGTCAAGGGGGTGAGAGAAAAGTATCGGGTTGGCAGTCTGCACCGGCAGGCAACTCAAGGGGCAGTCGGGAAGCGAACGACGAACCGGCTGCCCTTCCCTTCTTCGCTTCGGACCTCCAGCGTGCCGCCGTTGTCCTCGATCAGCCGTTTGACGTTCGTCAAACCCAACCCCGTGCCATATTCCTTGGTCGTGAAGAAGGGCTCGAAGATGTGGTCCAGATGGTGGCGTGGGATTCCGCAGCCGGTATCGGCCACCTCGATCTCCACATGGCCCTGTTCACCGGCTTTGGTCGTCACGTAGAGCCGTCCTTCCTCCGGCATGGCCTCCCGTGCGTTGATGAGCAGATTCACCAAGGCCTCTTTGACCTGGTCCGGATCCACGCTGACCTCCGGCAAGTCGGGAGCGAAGTCGGTGTTCAACGTCAGCCGTTCGAGGCCGCCTTGCGCCTTCCATTGCCACAGCGCCGCTTGGGCCAGGGCGTCGGGCGACAGGCGTTTGGGTTCCGGGGGTTTTTGGCGTGCGTAGCGCAGAAAATCGTTGATTCGGTGCGTGAGCCGGTCCACCTCGTCGATGATGTAGCGGGCGACTTCCTGCCTGACGGCGTCCGCCTGCTGTCCATCCAGTACCAGTTGGGCCGAGCTGCGGATCACGCCGAGGGGATTGCGCAGATCGTGCGCCAGGGCCGCCAGCAGCTGGCCGACCGAGGCCAGCTTCTCCCGCCGGATCAACTCCTCCTGCTGCGTCTTGACCGTACGCAGGCTCTCTTCCAGCGACCGGCGCATGGCGTGAAAGGTACGCGCCAGGTCCTCGATTTCGTCGCCGGTCCGGATGTCAACCGAAGCCGGCGCCTCCACGGCGGGTGACGTGGCCGGCTCCGGCAGCGCGGCGACGTTGCGCCGCAGGGCCTCCGCTTCACGCCGCAGAGTCAAGATGGGGCTCACGATCCGCCGTCCCACGACGAAGCCCAGGGACGCCAGCCCCACGACCAACCCGAATCCGATGAGGCCGACCGTCCACAGCAAGGAATAAATCGGCGCATAGGTTTCTTCCGGCTGTTGTCGGACGAAGGCGAACCAGAAGCCGTTTCCCAGGCTCAACGGACTCAGCCGATGCGCAAACCGAACCGGGGCGGCTCCGACGATCGAATCGCGGCCCCCATGAGCGTCATCGTCCGCGACGAACCACAGGGGCTTGTCTCGCGCGAGGCGGTTCAGCAGGGCCTGGTGAATCAGATGTGCGGTCGGCGGCAACACCGGGCAGATCAGGGGGGTCCCCTCCGTGTCCAGCAGCATGCCGTGTCCGGTTTCTCCGATGCGGATCGGCAGGATTGTGTTCATCAAGACGTCGCGACGGATGAGAAGACCCACCACCCCGATCGGCTCTTCACGGGGGCCGTCGAAGATCGGCACCGCCACGTCGAAGACATATTCGTTCAGTGTCCGGTCATGCCGCAGTGTGCTGACGTAGGCTCCGCCGCGGCCTTCTTTGAAGGCTTCCTGCCACCATTCTTGCTCGGCGTTGAGATAAGGCGTGTGCGGATCGGTGGAGGCGACCAGGGCGCCGCGCTGGTCAGTGATCGCCACGCGGACGTACGAGCCGGTCTCCCGTGCCCACTCCTTCAGATAGGCGGTCGTTTGTGCCACGGCCGACGGTGCGGGATCGGCTGTCGGGTGGCTCCTGGGCCACAAGGTTGCGCGGCTTGCCAGCAGGCGACGGATGTCTGCCTCGCTTTGACCTGCATAGCGTCGGTTCGCGGTCTCCACGAGGTGGCGGACGAGTACGGGAACGATGGCCAGCCGCGCCGCGCGATCGATCTCCGTGTCCACGGCGGCGGCGATCCGGATCGCCGTCGAGCGGGCGATTTCCTGAAACCCGCTGCCGATGGCATGCTTCAGGCTGTCGGTGCTGTAAAGGTAGGTCGCAATCAAGGCGGCGATGCCGGGTAGGATGCCGACGATCAGCAGGGCGACGAAGAATTTTCGTTGAAGGCCGCCGGAACGACTCATGTTGTCGCGCGTTCCTCGTGAAGCGTATCCTCAACGCGATGCGGGATACGCACGACGCGTCACGGCAAGTGGTGCTTGGCCATCCGATACCGCAGCGTGTTGCGTGTGATCTTCAGCAGGCGGCTCGCTTCCGAGACGTTGCCGCCGGTCTTTTGGAGCGCCTCCTGCAGCATGGCTTTTTCGATCTCCTCCACCGACAGACCGAACGAGAGCAAGGCCGGCAGGTCCCGGCGCGTCGTCGCGCCGGAGCCCCGCAGATTGGCCGGCAGATGCTCCGGTTTGATCTCGTCGTCTTTGCAACTGATCGTGAGCCACTCCACCGTGTTATGCAGTTCCCGCACGTTGCCTGGCCAGTGATAGCGTTGCAGGACGGCCAGGGCTTCGGGAGAGACGTTTCGAAGGCGGGTTCCGCGCTCGCGCGCGGCGGCTTCCAGAAAGGCCTCCAGCAGGGCTCGGACATCGCCCGTTCGTTCCCGCAAGGGAGGCAGGTGCAAGGGACAGCCGCTCAGGCGGTAGTAGAGATCCTCGCGGAACCGGCCGTTCCTGACCAGGTCGGGAAGGGTTTGGTGGGTCGCGCAGATCACCCGGATATCCACCTTGATTCCGCGCAGGCCGCCCAACGGCTCAACGACGTGGTCCTCGAGGACCCGGAGCAGTTTGGCCTGGGCCGTCGGGCTCATCTCCCCGATCTCATCCAGGAACAGGGTGCCCCGGTCCGCCAACTGAAAGCGGCCCGCTTTCGACTTTTTGGCGTCGGTGAAGGCGCCCTTTTCGTAGCCGAAGAGTTCCGATTCAAGCAGCGACTCGGGAATGCCGGCGCAGTTCACGGCGATCAGCGGTCCGTTGGCCCTGGCGCCGGCATAGTGGATGGCGCGCGCCAGCAGTTCCTTTCCTGTGCCGCTCTCCCCTGTGATCAGGACCGTGACGTCGGTCCTGGCCATCTCCATGGCCAACCGCTTGACCTCCGCCATCTGGGGCGACCGGCTGACGATCCGGTCGAAACTGAAGCGCTCATGGAGCCCGGCCCGCAAGGCCTGATTGTCCTGCGAGAGCCGTCTGACTTGTAAGGCCCGCGCGATGAGGATTTTCAGCTCCTCGTTGTCCACCGGCTTGGAAATGTAATCGTAGGCCCCCTTCTTCATGGCTTCCACGGCGGATTTCACGGTGCCGTATCCCGTGATAATCAGGACCGGGACGTCCGGCCGCGTCTGTTTGGCTGCCTGGAGGACATCGAGGCCGGAGACGGCGCCGAGTTGGAGGTCGGTGACGATCAGATCGAGGCCCTCGGTCTCGCGCAAGAGGCGAAGGCCGTCTTCGCCCGTGCGGGCGAGGAGTAACTCGTAGCCTTCCGGCTTCAGCACCAACTCCAGGAGCCGGCGCATCCGGTCTTCATCTTCGATGACGAGGAGGGTTGGTGGGCGCATAGATCGATCGGGCCAAGCAATGCACGGGGCGCTGAGGCCGCCCTTTGTTCATGGTACTGCGTCGCGCGGACGGAGGCAAGCTTCAGACGGGCGTTTCCGCCGGCCAATGGATGAGGAACGTGGTGCCCGCGCCCTCTTCGCTCTCCACCCCGATCATCCCGCCGTATTTCGTGACGATTTGATAGGCGATATTCAACCCCAGGCCGGTGCCCTTCCCCGGTTCCTTGGTGGTGAAGAAAGGATCGAAGATTTTGCCGAGAAATGCCTGAGGAATGCCGGGGCCCGTGTCGGCGATGCGGATGTGTACCCAGCCGCCCTTCTGTTCCGTGGAGAGGCGCAGGGTGCCTTGACCGTCCATGGCCTGGATCGCGTTGATGATGATGTTCAGGAAGACCTGTTGGATTTCTTCCGGCCGGGCGAGGATGGAGGGCACGGGGGCGTAGTCGGTGTGGACCGTCAGATCGTCGGACAGGTGCGCCAACCGCGCCATCTTCAGCGCGTCCCCCAGTTTCTGGTTGACGTCCACCGACTGGGCCTTGTCCGAGGCGCCGGGGGCCGTGTAACGGGCAAAATTCTTGATGAGCGAGGCCATGTGCCGGGTGTATTGCACGATGTCTTTCGCGAACTCTTTCGTGACGCGGGGATTGCTCTCTTCTTCCAGGGCTTGCGCCAGCCCCATGATGATGAACAGCGGATTGTTGATCTCATGCGCGATGCCCGCCGTCAAAGTCCCCATGCCGGCCAGCTTCTCGGCTTGAATGAGCTGGTCCTGCAAGAGCCGCTCGCTGGTCACTTCGCGCAAGGCCAATCCGATGCGTGTGACGCCGTTGCCGGAGGGAACACGGAAAAAGCGGTGTCCGAAGGCGCGGGCGCCGATGCGAATATCCTGCCGGAGGTCCTCCGCGCGGCTGTCCGAAGCCGGCGCCAGCGGGTCCCGGCTCTGCAACGGCCTCGGCTCTTGCCCCTGTTCGAGCCGTGTCGCTGCCGCGAGTCTGGCGTGGTCGAACTCCCACTCAAGTTGGTGTCGGGTGGGTCGATCCACCTGCAAGAGGTCGAAGAGGCTGTGGCCGAGGATCGAGGCCTGCTGAGCCTGGAAGACTTTGGTGGCTTCCGCGTTGATGTATTCGACGGTGCGATCCGGCGTGAGGATGACGACGCTGTCCGGCAGGCTGTTCAGAATCTTCTCGTTGTATTCTTTCAGGGACCGGACCTCGGCCGTCTTGGCCGCGACTTTCTCTTCCAGGGTCGAGAACGCGTTTTTCAATCGTTCGTTCATGGTGTTGAATTCGTCTGCGAGTTGTTCGATCTCATCGCCGGTGCGAATCGTGAGCGGCTCCGCGAGTTCCCCTCGGCCGATTCTGGCCGCGCCTTCCTGGAGGTGCCGGATCGGCGTGACGATGCGGTGCGCCGCATAGTAGCCGATGGAGCCGAGCAGCCCCACGGCGAGGAGGCCGGCCGAGGCGATCCACAGCAGCAGGCTGCGTGTCGGTGCGAACAGCTCTTGCGAGGATTGCCAGGCGAAGGTGTGCCACAACAAGCCCGTGGAGGCTTTGGTGGTCACGCTGGTCTCCGGCAACGGCGCAAAGCCGATGATGGAGGTCGCCTGGCCACCATGGCCGTCGCTGGAGGCCTTGACCCAGCCCGCGTCTTCGACGGTGACGCTCCGGACCAAGGCGTCGTCGTGCACGCGGACGCCGGTGGGCAGGATCGGGCAGCTGATGACGGTGCCGCGCGAATCGATCAGCATCACGTGGCCGGTCCGGCCGAACCGGATGGGGTGGATGGCCGGTTTGAAGAACTCGTTGGCATCGAAGACGCTCTGGAGGATGCCGATCACGCGTTGCCGGCTTTCATCCATCACAGGGATGGCCAAGGTGAACACATAACTGCCGAAGGTATCATCGAAGGCGACTGTGCTCAGGTACGTCTGTCCCTTGCCTTGGCCGTATGTTCGTTGCCACCAGTCCTGGTCCGCCTGTCGATAGGCGGGGAGGCCGTTGCTGCTGAGGCTGACGAGGAGGGCCCCCTCCGCATCGGTGAGGAAGAGGGCGCGGAGTGTGGCATGGGTTCCCGGACGGTCGTTCAACCCCGCGGTTCTGGCGAATCGCTTGAGCGCCTCCTGGGCCGCCCCGGCTTCCCGGTCTGGCGCTATGCGCCCTCCTATCCGCCAGCGCAGGGTCTCTTGAGCGAGCAGGCGGTCGATTTCAGTCTGTTCCAAACCGTGGTACCGGGCGTTCCTCGCGGTGAGCGCTTTGATGACGCTGTTGTTGGCGGTGACCCGTTGTCTTCTGGCGATCTCGCCGCTCAGCACCAGATCGATCGACCGCGCGGTCTCACCGGCCAGGGCCTGAAAGTTGCCTCCGATCACCCGTTCCAGCTCGGTGGTGCCTTGGAAATACGCCATGACCATGCCCAGAATGAGCGGCAAGGCGCCGGCCCCGAGAATGGAGAGGATGATCTTCTGTTTGAGACCGAACGGCATAGGCTGTGCGAGGGCAAGCCGCGCCGCCGGCTGTCGAGGACCTGTGCCCTCG
>JACQCB010000196.1 GCA_016201805.1 Nitrospirota bacterium
GGAAGGGAAATGGCAAAAAGACGAACGCAGCCTGACTGCTCATCAAACCCTGCAACGGGCGTTGTTGGAACGCGTCAGCAACCTCTTGCGACCGGGCGGGGTGTTCGTCTATAGTACCTGCTCCACCGAACCAGACGAAAACGAGGACGTGATCGAGCATTTCTGCAAGCAGCACACGGAGTTCTGCCGCGAATCCGTTGCGCCCTGGCTGCCGGACTCCGGTCGTGACCTTCTGACCGCCCAGGGAACTTTCTCGACCCTGTTGAACTCCCGCTCAATGGATGTTTTTTTTGCCGCCCGGCTCCGAAAGGCCGACCGTTGATGACTCATCCAAGCCTGCGCATCGCTCCCTCCATCCTCTCCGCAGACTTCGCTCGTCTCGCGGAGGAAGTCGCTCGCGTGGAGGCTGCAGGGGCGGACCTGCTCCATATCGACGTCATGGACGGCCACTTCGTGCCGAACCTGACCGTCGGGCCGCCGATCGTGGAGGCCCTTCGCAAGGTCACGAGGTTGCCCCTCGACGTCCATTTGATGATGACGAATCCGGACGCCTTCATTCCTGAATTTGCGGCCGCGGGCGCCGACTATCTGACGGTCCACGTGGAAGCCTGCCCGCACCTGCACCGCACCGTCCAGTCCATCAAGGAACGAGGCGTCAAAGCGGGGGTGACGCTCAACCCGGCCACGCCGCTCAACACCGTCGAAGAAATCCTCGCGGACGCGGACCTGCTGTTGGTGATGTCCGTGAACCCGGGATTCGGAGGCCAACACTTCATCCCCTCCGTGCTCGACAAGATCGCGCGGGCCAGACAGCTCATCGACCGGACCGGCAGCACCGCGCTGCTGGAAGTCGACGGCGGGGTCAAGGTGGCGAACGCCGCCGTCATCATCCAGGCCGGAGCCGACATCCTGGTTTCGGGCTCGGCGATTTTCTCCAGCTCCGATTACGGCAAGACGATCCACGCCCTGCGGGGCTCCGCCCAAACACCCAAGAAGACAGCCGGGGGCAAGACCGATGGGCCCCGCAAACGGTAACGCAATCACGCGGGACACCGCCAGGCACCGATGGACATGACGGCGCTCATCGACAGCTTGCATCCTCTGGAGATCAAGGTCCTCACCGCGCTGAAGGCAGAACAAGCGAAGGCGCCTTCCGGCGCCCTGCGGGATGATGAGATCTCCCAACATGCCTCGCTCGAAGCATCCCAGGTCAGCATGGCCATCGGGTGGCTGCTCGCCAAGTCGCTCATCAAGGAGCAACACAAAACCGTCACGCCCATCGTCTCCCTCACCAAAATCGGCGAGCGTTATTTTGAAAAATACTCGCCGGTGGAGCGGATCCTGTCGGCCGTCCGCGACGCAGGACAGACCGGCAAGCGTCTCACGATTCAGGATATCCAGTCCCGCGAGGAACTCGAAGCCAGCGAGATGAGCGGCGCCATCGGCACCCTCAAAAAGGAAGGCGCAATCCGGATCGTGAGCGGGGGCTGCGTGGAAGCGACCGGAAACCCCAGCCCCACGGCCGAGTCATTACGGACGCTGCTCCAGCAATTGCGTGGCACAAAACGGGAACTGACGGCGCTTGCCGAGCCGTTGCGCCGTGTGGTCGAGCAGCATGCCGTCAAACGCGGCAACACCAACGAGCCCTTCCGGATCGACGACCACGTCGATCGTTGGTATGTCCTGACCCCCGAGGGGGGAACGGCGGCCGACCTCCTCGTCCAACAGGGACCGTCGGAAGAAGTCTCCCAACTCACGCCGGAACTGCTCAAAGACGGAAGCTGGCGCACCAAACGCTTCCGCAAGTACACGATCAGCCTGCGCCCGCCGCGCGTCCTCGCCGGCAAACGCCATCCCTATCGCGAGTTCCTCGACCTGGTGAAGCACAAGCTGGTGAGCATGGGGTTCGAGGAAATGCGCGGCTCGCTGGTCGAGAACGAGTTTTGGAACATGGATGCCCTCTACATGCCCCAGTTCCACCCCGCCAGAGCGATCCACGACGTGTATTTCGTGAAGGAGCCGACCCATGCGCGGGGGATCGCCGAGCCCTTCCTCTCGCAGGTGGCCGCCGTGCACCGGGACGGAGGCAAGACGGGGTCAACGGGGTGGGGCTACGCCTACGACCAGGAACGCGCGCGGCGGTTGGTGCTGCGCAGCCAGGGCACGGCGGTGTCGGCCCGCACCTTGGCGTCGGGGCCCAAGGTGCCGGGCAAATATTTTTCGATCGCACGGTGTTTCCGCTACGATGCGGTGGATGCCACCCATGCCTGCGACTTTTTTCAGGTGGAGGGGATCGTGTTGGGGCCGGACATCAATTTCCGCACCCTGCTGGGCCTCCTCAACTTATTTGCCGTGGAAATGGCGCAAGCCAAGGAGAGCCGGTTCCTGCCGGCCTACTTCCCCTTCACCGAACCGTCGGTCGAACTGCATGTGCGTCATCCTAAATTGAATTGGATCGAACTGGGGGGAGCCGGCCTGTTTCGGCCGGAAGTCACGCTGCCGCTCGGCGTGGACGTCCCGGTGATCGCCTGGGGGCTAGGACTGGATCGAATGGCGATGGTGGCCTTGGGCATCCACGATATCCGAGACCTCTTCTCCACCGACTTGGACTTGATCCGCACGACGAGAGGAAAGTTCTAGTGACAGGTGACAAGTATGATCCGATCTGAAGTTCTAGCCACCCGTCACGCGTCACGCGTCACTTGTCACGCATAAGAAAATGCCAACCATCTCGATCAACCTCAAAGACTTCGCGCAACTCCTGGGCCGGCAGGCTTCCGGTAATCGGCCGGTCACGGCCGAGCAACTTGAAGCCTGGCTCCCGCTGGTGAAGGGTGAGTTGAAGGACCAGGACGCGGAGACCGGCGAACTGCGGATCGAACTGCAGGACAGCAATCGACCCGATCTCTGGTCCTGCGAAGGCATCGCGCGCCAGATCCGGATCAAGCTGGATGGAGCCGCCCCTGCCTATCCATTCTTCCAGGCCGCAAAGACCCAGAAGCGGCGTGTACAGGTTGCGCCTGGCCTGGATCGCGTCCGTCCCTATCTAGCCGCCTGCGTTGCCAATGGCTACCCGGTGACGGAGGAGGCGCTGACACAACTCATCCAGGTCCAGGAGAAGCTGGCCGACATCTTCGGTCGGAAGCGGCACACCGTGTCGATCGGGCTCTATCGCTTTCCGGCCATCGTGTTTCCGGTGACCTACGACCTGGTCAAGCCGGATGAGGTCCGGTTTACCCCCCTGGGCTTCGAAGAGAAAATGTCCTTGCGCGAAATCTTGGCCGTCCACCCCAAGGGACTGGAGTACGGACCGATCATCGCCGGGCACGAGCGGGTCCCCATCCTGCACGACGCGGAAGGGCAGGTGCTCTCGCTCACGCCGATCATCAACAGCCGCGAGATCGGGGAAGTCCGGGTGGGCGATCAGGCCTTGTTCGTGGAGGTCACGGGCACCGATCTCCTGATGGTGCTGCTGACGCTGAACATCATGGCCGTCAACCTGGCGGATCGAGGCGCGTCTATCGAACCAGTGGACGTGGTCTATCCTGAAGCCACCGACCTGGGCAAGACGATTCGCACGCCCATTGACTTCGGCCGGGCCCGATCCATCCCGATCAAGATGATCGAGGCCGCCCTCGGGCAAGCGTTAAGCGCCGACCAGATTCGGAAAGCCCTCTTGGATTACGGGTATGCCGCCTCCGTCTCCCGCGACAACGTGTCTGTGAAGCTCCCGCCCTACCGGAACGACCTGATGCATGCGGTGGATGTGGTGGAAGACGTCGCCATCAGCCGCGGCTACAGCGACTTCGCCCCGGTGATGCCGTCCCAGTTTACGGTGGGCTCTCTGTCCCGGGTGGAACAGGTGTCCGATCGGCTGCGCGACCTGATGGTCGGCATCGGCTTTCAGGAAATCATCTCCAACATCATGGCATCCAGACCGGAATTGATCGACCGCATGCGCCTCGCCGGGACCGAATGGGACCGGATCGTCGAGGTGGAGAATGCCATGAGCCAGACCTTCTCGTGTCTGAGACAGGCGATCACGCCTTCCCTGCTGAAGGTCGAAGCCGCATCAAGCCGGTCGTTCTATCCGCATCGGTTGTTCGAGGTCGGTGAGGTCGCGCTGTTCGACCCCGCAAACGACGCGGGATCGCGCACCGTCATGAAGTTGGGCGCTCTGATCGCCCACGCCAGTGCGAACTTCTCAGAGGCCCACTCCTGCCTGGACTTGCTCCTGTATTACCTGGATTGTCCGTACCAACTGGAGCCGCTCGCCCATCCGTCGTTTCTTGAGGGCCGCGCCGGATATATTCTGTCCCATGGCCGGCCGATCGGGCTTATCGGTGAGTTACACCCCGAAGTGTTGGAGCACTGGCAGGTGACCATGCCGTCGGTGGTCTTCGAGTTGGAAGTGGATCGGTTGGGGGAGAAGACGTGAGGCGTAATCAGTGACGTGTGAGCGGGATCGGGACATCGGCTCCTTACCCGTCACTCGTCACCTATCACCCGTCACTGCTATGCCGTAGCGGCGGCCTGCTGTTTGGCCAGGTCGGCAAGCTTGTTGAATCCCGCCGGGTCCTTGATCGCCATATCCGACAGGACTTTCCGATCCAGCAGCACATTGGCTTTCTTCAGGGCATTGATGAACCGGCTGTAGGTGAGGCCGTGCGACCGGACGGCCGCGCTGATGCGGGTGACCCACAAACGACGGAAATTGCGTTTGCGCTTTTTCCGCTCGGCATAGGCGTAAGTCTGCCCCTTGTCCACGGACTCGGTGGCGCTCCGGAACAACCGGCTCTTCGCCCCATACTGGCCTTTCGCCAGCTTCAACCGCTTCTTTCTTCTCTGTCTGGTCTTTGGACCGCCTTTTACGCGTGGCATCTCTTATCTCCTCCAACTACCGTGATGTGTGATGCGTGAAACGACGCATCACGCATGACCTTTCACGTCCATTACAAATTATACGGTAACAGCCGGTTCACTACCATCGTCATCGTCTTATCCACCACTACCGACCCCTTCAGCCGCCGCTTCCGGTCGCGCGCCTTGCTGGTCAGGATGTGCCGCCGGCCCGCCTTGCGCCGCATCAATTTGCCGGTGCCGCTCCGTCTGAGCCGCTTGCTCGCTCCGCTGTGACTCTTCAACTTTTTCCCTGCCATGCTGTGATCTCCTTGCCCGATTCGCTCGCTCTTGAATTAGTGTTTCGGCGCCACGATCATGATCAGACTGCGCCCTTCCATGCGGGGCGCGTATTCGATCGTCCCCGTGTCGGCCATCTCTGCGATCACCGAGTTCATCACCGCGCGCCCCATTTCCTGGTTGGCCATCTCACGTCCACGGAAGGTGACCGTCACCTTGGTCTTGTTGCCCTCAGCCAGGAACCCCTTCATCTGCCGGACCTTGATGCCCAGATCGTGCTTGTCAGTCCTCGGCCGCAGCTTGATTTCCTTGACTTGCGTGGACTTCTGATGCTTCCGGCTCTGATGCTCCTTTTTCTGGAGTTCATACTTGTATTTCCCGTAGTCCATGATCCGGCAGACGGGCGGTTGCGACGTCGGCGCGACTTCCACCAGATCATGGCCCGATTCTTGAGCCGTCCGCAGCGCATCCGCCGTTGGGAGGATGCCCAACTGCTCGCCTTCAGGACCGATCACCCGTACTTCACGAACCCGGATTTCACGATTAACACGCAGTTTGGGGACGATATCGCACCTCGCGCTGAAAGGGTTAGTGTGACTGTCTGGCTTGCGTGACGTCGGCCCGAATCAGATCGATCGCCGCCGACACCGGCATGCTGCCCAGATCCACGCCGCCTCGCCCACGGACCGACACGGCTTGAGCCTGCTGCTCACGCCCGCCGACGACCAGCATATAGGGAGTCTTGGCCTTCTCCGCTTCGCGAATTTTATAGCCTGCTTTTTCATTACGCAGATCGGCTTCGGCGCGTAACTCGGCGGCTTTGAGCTGTTCCGTAATCTCCACCGCATAGCCATGCTGGTTCTCGCTGATGGGCAGCACCTTCGCCTGGACGGGAGCCAACCAGGTGGGAAAGGCGCCGGCATAATGCTCGATGAGAATGCCGAAAAATCGTTCGATCGACCCCATGAGGGCCCGGTGGATCATGATCGGCTGATGCGCCTTGCCGTCCTCCCCCGTATAGGCCAGTTCGAACCGCGCGGGGTTGTTGAAGTCGATCTGGACGGTGGAGCATTGCCAGGCCCGTCCCAACACGTCCTTGATCTTAATGTCGATCTTGGGCCCGTAAAAGACGCCCTCGCCGGGATCGATCTGATAGGCCACCCCGCGACTTTTCAGCGCCGCTTCCAGCGCTGCGGTGGCTTGTGCCCAGTTCTCCGAGGAGCCCACGGCCTTCTCGGGCTTCGTGGAGACATAGACCTCGAATTCCGAAAAGCCGAAGGTCCGGAGCACGAAAAACGTAAAGTCCAGCACGCGGCTGACTTCAGGCTCGATCTGATCGGGCCGGCAGAACAGGTGCGCATCGTCCTGCGTGAACCCACGAACCCGCAGCAACCCATGCAGCACTCCGGTCCGCTCGTAGCGATACACCGTGCCCAGTTCCCCGTACCGGATGGGCAAATCCCGATAGCTGCGGAGGTGGGACTTGTAGATCATGATATGGAACGGGCAGTTCATCGGCTTGAGCTGGTATTCGCTGGCCTCGACTTTCATCGGGACGAACATGTTCTCCCGGTAGTAGTCCACGTGCCCGCTCGTCCTCCAAAGGTCCAGTCGCGCGACGTGCGGGGAGTACACCAGTTCGTAGCCCTGTTTGAGATGCTGCTCCCGCCAGAAATTTTCGATCAGGAGGCGGATCAGCGCGCCCTTAGGATGCCAGAGGATCAGGCCCGGCCCGATCTCATCCTGCATGGAAATGAGGTCCAGCTCTTTACCCAGCTTGCGGTGGTCCCGGCGCTTGATCTCTTCGAGCTTGGCCAGATGGGCATCCAACTCGGCTTGGGTCTGAAAAGAGGTCCCGTAGATTCGCTGGAGCATCGGGTTCCGCTCGTCGCCCCGCCAATAGGCCCCGGCGCTCGACAGCAGCTTCAACGCCTGCACGCGCCCCGTGGCCGGCACGTGCGGACCCCGGCAGAGGTCGATGAACTCCCCCTGACGGTACAGCGATACCGTCTGACTGGGGAGAGACTCGATGATTTCCGCCTTGTACTGCTCCCCACGTTCCTTGAAAAATTTGATGGCTTCGAGTCGCGGCATTTCCATCCGCTTGATCGGGTAGTTGGCCTTGATGATCTCGTGAGCCCGCGCTTCGATCTTTGCCAGGTCCTCAGGAGTGAACGGCCGTTCGAAGGCAAAGTCGTAATAGAAGCCGTCTTCGATGGGAGGCCCGATGGTGAGCTGCACGGAGGGAAAGACCTCCTTGACCGCTTGAGCCATGATATGGGTGCTGCTGTGGCGATAGATTTCTTTTCCCTCGGGCGACGCAAAGGTGACCGGCTCCAGCGTCGCATCCTCGGTCAACACCGTCTCAAGATCCATCGCCACGCCGTTGACCTTGACCGCCAACACGGCCCGGTCCGGCTGACCTCCAGCCCCGCTCAACGCCTCTCCGGCGGCGCATCCAGCCGGCACCTGACGTTTCGTCCCGTCCGATAAGATGATTTGAATCAATTGAGTTTCTGTTGGCATTGGCTCAAAAAAATAAGAAAAGGCATCCCCGCCGCCCGAGGCGGTCTGATGCCTTGGCGAAATGGTAGGCGCGGACGGTCTTGAACCGTCGACCTCTACCGTGTCAAGGTAGCGCTCTCCCCCTGAGCTACGCGCCTAACGTCCGGAGCCATGCTAATATAGCCATGGCCGCAGTGTCAAGAATTGCCATCAAGGGAACAACCGTAGCGCTAAGGCAGGGGCACTCGTTTGCAGAAGCGAGCTGGGCGTACTTTTCAGCGAAGTTGAGGGCCTTCCAGACGGAGAGTTGCTGCCCCAGGCCAACAGGATCGTAGCCGGTGGACAGGTTGTGCGCGCCGCTCTAGGCGATCTCGGCCCTCGGTTTCCTTTCCCGCTTTACCGAAATACACAAGTCAACGATCTTCTTTCTCAGGGTGTTGCGGTTCATGCCCAGCACATGGGCGGCTTGGATTTGGTTGCCGTTGGTTTCTTTGAGAACAAGACTGATCAGCGGCCGTTCAACAGCCTGAATCAGCATCGGATGGAGGTTGCGGGCGGAGCCTTTCTTCATGCCCTTCACAAAATCTCCGAGTTTGCACTCGATGTAACTCTCCAGGCACAAGTCCCGACTGGCGATATTGCTCAGATGCCCGTTTCCGTTCACCAAGGCCTGCAGCCACCCAGGGGCCTGTCGCAGCACCGACCGAGAGCCGGCCACAATGAACGTATGCGCTGGATCAATGGTGCGCTGCAGCTCCGCCAACTCATGGGGCTGACCTCGCTTGGTTTCAACGATCACGCCGTCGAAGGGGTGCTTGGCGGCCATCTTCGGCACGGACGCCACATCCTTCGCCACCGTCAGGGTGAACTCTTTGAGGTCTTGCTTGAGTTGTGCCTGGAGGTCGCTATCTGCAGTGAGCAGAAGAAGACTAAAAGCCGCTGGCCGAATCGCCATAGAAGGCACCCGAAGAAGAAGCGGTCGGAATTATCCGCAAAGGGGTGATTGAAGTCAATCGCGAAATTATTCTGTCGCCATTCACCTCACCGTTTGCTAGAAGTGCTGCAACGAGAATGCCAAGAGCAAAGTGACGGATGCGCCTCACATTATCATCTGGAACGTCTCGCCAGCCACTGACAAAATACGCTCGATGAGCCGAACTTTGTCCGTGGAGTTGGGAGGTAGAACAATCGCGCTCCAGCATCAACCGAAGGGTCGCGCGGTCACTAAATGAATGCGGTGCCTCTTTTCCTGTTGCCCACACGGCACGGATTCAAATAAAATGCCCATGGTTCTAACGCGCAGCCTGCGGGCTTTTTAAAAGTTCCGGTGCTGGCCTACAATAAATTGAATTGGTTGAGATAATCCATGTCGTCATAGAAATATCTTGACAGCTTATTACTGTAAGATGTACATATTATGACAATTATTTTAAATCTCTATCGGAATACTAGTAAATGAGGGTCTCGCTCAAAGCGACATATGGGATTATGGCGGCTCTGGATCTAGCCGTCCATAATGGGACTGCTCCCGTGCAGGCCAAGTCCATTGCGCGTCGCCAGGCCATCCCCCTGCGGTTTCTTGAGCAAGTTCTGCACGCGATGAAACAGGCCGGATTAGTAGACAGCTTGCGGGGAGCGCAAGGGGGTTACCTGCTCAACAAACTCCCGGCAGAAATTTCACTGGCCGAAATCGTGGAAGCACTCGACGGATCGCTGTCTCCACCGTCCGGCCATCGGCCTGCGGCGCGGCACGGAAGGGAACGGGCAAAGCCGGAGTCGCTTCTGGCCAACGTATGGGAGCGGGTGCGGCAAGCGGAACTGGGCGTTCTGAGTTCCGTCACACTCCAGGAATTAGCCGAACGCCACCAACAGCTCGATCGCGAGCGGACATTGATGTACCACATTTGAAGAATTGATGATTGTCGGATTGTCGATTGACGACTTGAAGAAGAAATCATCAATGACTTGATCTTCAATGGAGAAATTCTTATGAGCCCGCCCCGGACAATCCACCCGGTTGAGATACAGACAACGCCCATTCCGCCTGAGATTCTGGAGGAAATCGAGACCTTCGAGGGCGAGGTGCGACGCGTGAACGCCAGCGAAGTGTCCTCCGACCTGTTCAGGCCCTTCCGTCTGCAGCACGGGATTTATGGACAACGCCAGCCCGGCGTCCAGATGGTGCGGATCAAGATTCCCTTCGGCGGACTGACCGCCAATCAGTTGCGACGCGTTGCCGAACTGGCCGACACTTACGCCACCGGCATCGGCCACGTCACGACGCGCCAGGACATCCAGCTCCACTTCGTGGATCTCAACGACGTGGGGACCATCATGCGTTTGCTGGCCGAGGTGGGACTCACGACACGCGAGGCCTGCGCCAACACGGTGCGCAACGTGACCGCGTGCCACCTGGCCGGGGTCTGCCAGGGCGAGGTCTTCGACGTGACGCCTTACGCCAAAACCGTCGCGCTGCACCTGCTCCGCAATCCCCTCAATCAAAGCATGCCGCGCAAATTCAAAATCGCGTTTTCCGGCTGCCGACACGACTGCGCCCTGACCCCGATCCACGACATCGGGCTGCTGGCGGCCAAGCGGGAGGACGGCGCCATCGGCTTTCGGATGGTGGTGGGCGGAGGGCTCGGTTCAGCGCCCCGCATCGCGCAGGTTCTGCGGGAATTCGTCCCGATGGACGAGTTGCTTCCGACGATTGAGGCCGTCATCAAGCTGTTCGATACCCTGGGCAACCGCAAGAATCGCAACAAGGCTCGGATGAAATTCGTGATCGAGAAGCTGGGATTCGACGAATTCAAGCGGCGCTGGGAAGAGGCCTACGTGAGTATGGGACATGCCCGCCCCGACCATGGGCAGATCAAGTTACTCCAGCACCACGACGCTCCCCCCACCCTCGTCATGCCGATGCCTGCGCAGGCCCGACCGAACGGCAACGGCCATGGAAACGGGGGCAACGGTCACGCGGGCCCCGAAACGCCGTATCACATGTGGAAGCGGACCAACGTCGTCCCGCAAAAGCAACCGGGCTACGTCGCCGCCGCCATTAAACTCCAGATGGGGGACATCACGACGGCGCAGATGCACGTTGTCGCCGATCTCGCCGAGACTTACTCCAACGGCAACCTCAGAACCACCATCAACCAGAACCTGATTCTCCGGTGGGTGCCCGAATCGCGGCTGGAAGCCCTGTACGACGAGCTGGCCCCGCACGGCCTGGCCGCCCCCGGCGCCGAACTGGTGGAGGATATCATCGCCTGCCCCGGCACCGACACCTGCGGCCTCGGCATCACGTCTTCGAAGGGGCTGGCCCGGGCCATGGCGGAAGTGTTCCCGCCCGGTCGCGTGCCGGAAGACCTGGCGGGGACCAGCGTGAAGATCAGCGGCTGCCATAATTCCTGCGCCCAGCACCACATCGCCACGATCGGCCTGCACGGAGTGGGCAAGCGTTTCGGCGACCACGTCGCCCCCCACTACGAACTGCACTTGGGCGGCCAGGTGAACGGAACGGCCAGGATCGGCCAGATGACGGTGAAGCTCCCGGCCAAGAACGTGCCGGCGGCGGTCTCGCACCTGCTGACGGTCTATCGCCGCGACCGCAAGGCCGGGGAAACGTTCCCGGCCTTCATCGCACGAGCCGGCAAGGCCGTACTCAAGGAAGAACTGATCCCCTACACGATCGTGCCGACATTTGAAGAGGACGCCACGGCCTACTACGACTGGGAAGGGGAATCCGAGTTCATCCTCGAAGACTTGGGCCCCGGCGAATGCGCGGGCGGCGCCTTGGAGATGATCGATAACCGCATCCTGGAAGCGGAACAGGAACTCTATCAGGCCAAGCTGTTCATCGAAAAACACCAGTACGCGATGGTAGCCAATACGGCCTATCGAGCCGTGGTGGCCGGAGCGAAAGCCTTGCTCGTCACCGAGGGACTCGACCCGGCCACCGACGCCGAGACCTTTGCGGAATTCGACCGACGCCTGGCGGAGAAAGGCTACGTGCCGGCTTCCTATCGTAATCTGGTCACCCAGATCGGCGACCTGGGCCCCAAGGACACGACCTTGGACTTTGCGCGAACCAAACTCGACTTCGCACGGGGCTTCGTGGAAGCCTGCAAGGCCGCCACCGAGCAGATCGGCAAAGACCTCAAGCTAAAAGAGACGGAGGAGCAACAGGCGACCGCCCAACCGGTCCAGGCCAAGCCGGCTACCCCGGCCATGGCATCGGCTGGCACACCGGCCGGCGCACCGGTCTACGATCTCCGGGGCGTGGCCTGCCCGCTCAATTACGTCAAGACCAAGCTGAAGCTGGAGATGATGGACGCCGGTGAACGACTGGAAGTCTGGCTGGACGCGGGCGAACCGATCAAGAACGTGCCGATGAGCCTGCGCAACGACGGCCACAAGGTCCTCTTGGAGGAACCGCTGGAGCCGGAGAAGGCGCATTTCAAGATCCTCGTGGAAAAAGTAGAAGGGTAGGAGCGAACGTGGCAGAGGGCGTTGCCGCACAGAGCAGACCGCCGGACGAAGAGTTGAAGGCCCTGAGCGACTCCTTCGAGTCCAAGCAGCCGCAGGACGTGTTGGCCTATGCCCTCGAGCACTATGCCTCCCGCATCGTCCTGGCCTGTAGTTTCGGCGCCGAGGATGTGGCACTGGTAGACATGATCCACCGGCTCAATCCGCAGACGCCGCTCTTTTATCTGGACACGGATTTTTTATTTCCAGAGACCTACGCACTCCGGGATCGCATCGTGGGCGCCTATCGTCTGCTCCCCAGCCAGGTGCTCCAGGTCAAGTCGCTGCTGACGCCCGATCAACAAGCCGCCCAGTATGGCGAGGCGCTCTGGACGCGCGACCCGGATCAATGCTGCCAGTTACGGAAAGTGGAGCCGTTGACCCGCGTGCTCAAGGGCTATGCCGCCTGGATCACCGGAATCCGCCGGGACCAGGCCCCGACCAGGGCCACGGCCGGCTTCGTGGAATGGGACAAGAAGTTCCAGTTGGTCAAGTTCAATCCGCTGGCCAAGTGGACGGCGGCGGAAGTCTGGGCCTACATCAGGATCAACGAGGTGCCCTATAACCCGCTCCACGACCGCCATTACCC
>JACQCB010000193.1 GCA_016201805.1 Nitrospirota bacterium
CCATGAGGAAGAGCAGCGCGAGGAAGACCGGGATGTTGACCAGGTTGAAGAAGGGCGCGCCCACGCTGATCTTGACTCCGCGCACGGCCTCGGACAGCAGCGGGAAGACCGTCCCGAAGAAGACCGTGAATGTGGCGGCGACAAGAAACAGGTTGTTCAGCAGGAACATGGACTCGCGCGAGACGACCGAGTCAAGCACGCCCTCGGCGCGCAGGCGCTCCACCCGCGAGGCGAGCAGCGAGAAGGAGCCGACGAGCACCAGCGCAAGGAACGGAAGACCCATCGTGTTCAGCACGTTCTTCTTGCGAACCATCCCGCCGTAAAAGAGGGCCGCACCGGGAAGGGTCAGCATCAGCAACGTGGCGGAGATCAGCAACCAAACCTTGGGATGTGCCTCAGGCATCAGGCCTCGTTCGATTGAGCGAGACACGATAGTCCCGGCCGCTTATTTTCCGCAACACCACCTGTCCGGATCGACTCAATCGATCGATGGCAAGGAACACTTGAGACCAACTGACATCCGGGAGAAGCATCGCCACCTGTTCGAACGTCTGGCTCTTGTCAGCCTCCAACAAGGCCAGAATCCGTTGCTCAACGGACGGCTGCCCCTGCTCAGTCATCCTCACGCTCACCGGCTCTGTCGCTGTGCTCATGAGTGCCTCCCTTCGGATCGCAGCGCAATGTCGGCATCGCCCCCTCGCTCCCCAAGAAAGAAGCAGCAAGTTCAATGCCAGCTTGACCGAGTCTTTTTCGGCTTTAAAAATCCACTCTTGATGAGGATCGGTGCAGGCCTTTCTGACAATTTTGTCAGAAGTCGAACAAAATAGGAGGGCCCCGCCGGTGCACCGGCGGGGCCCTCCTACATGACCATCTATGGCTCAATGACCAACGAGGCTTAGCACCCAGCTTTCATCCTTGAAATAGAGGGGCATCTTGCCATCAGCGCTGCTTCTCAGAACCTCTTGTACTCCAGCCACTTGCCGTTGAGCGTGATCTTGCAGCGAGCCTCCCCATGACTCCCGACCACCCGATCCATGTCAATGGTGAAATCAATCGCGCTCATGATCCCGTCCCCGAACATTTCGTTCGCCATCTCGCGCATCGAATCCCCATAGACGCCGATAATTTCCAGAAGCCGGTACTTGAGCGGATCGGTGGTGTTCGGAAAATCATCCCGCACCGGATACTGCGTGAGCCATTCCGTCGCGGCCTTATCGAGCCCCAAGGCCTTGCCCACCTTCTTCGCCTCAGCCGGGAGCAACCGTTGATTCCCGTTCAACGCGGCCGCGACAAACATCGGGTTTCTTTCCACCAACTTCGCCAGCTTGGCGATCGTCACTTTCTTGGCCATACGCTTGGCTTTAATCACATCGCAAGTCTGCTTCGATTTCATCGCACCCTCCCTAGTTGAACTACACTGCCCCTCAGACGCGGCACTATACCATAATGCTGTTTTCCAATTCCTCGTCAAAACCTCACAACCAGAGGAACCGCATCTTCAGACTGTTCCGATGCGCCCGCCCCGCTGTCTGCCCCATGCGAAGCATGGCGCACCAGGAAATGAATGATGTGGTTCCTGATCTTGTAGTAATGCGGGTGTTCGATGACCGAGTCCCGCGAGCGCGGCCGCGGGATCGTCACGTCCACGATTTCAGCGATCCGGGCGGACGGACCGTTGGTCATCAGCATGATGCGATCCGAGAGCAGGATCGCCTCGTCCACATCATGCGTCACCATGAAGACCGTGTTGCGAGTCGCGTTCCACATCTGGACCAGCTCTTCCTGGATCACCCCCCTGGTCAGCGCGTCGATCTGCGCGAAGGGCTCATCCAGCAACGAAGGGCTCATCCAGCAACAGCACTTTCGGCTCGATGGAGAAGGCCCGCGCCAGCCCCACCCGCTGCTTCATGCCCCCCGACAGTGCGGTCGGCCGCTTGTCCTCCGCCCCTTTCAATCCCACCAGCTCGATGTACTTGTGGACATGCGCGGCGATCTTCTCCCGGTCCCAGTCCGGATAGGCCGCCCGGACCGCCAACCGGATATTTTCGAACACCGTCATCCAGGGCATCAGGGAGAAATTCTGGAACACCACCATCCGGTCCAATCCAGGGCCGGAGACTTCCCGCCCGTTGAGCAAGATCGCCCCTTCCGACATCGTCTCGAGGCCGGCAATGATGTTCAAGAGCGTGCTCTTGCCGCAGCCCGAGTGACCGATCGTGGTCACGAATTCGCCCTTGTCGATCTTGATCGTCGCATCCTTGAAGATGCAGACCTGCCCGTCCCCGGATGGGCTCGGGAAGTACTTGGTGACATGGTCAATCTCCAGAAAAGCCATCCGCTCCTCCCCCTTGTTTACTCCTGATACGTGACGAGGCCAGCCAGTTTGTTGAATCCGGAATCCAGCACGACCCCCACGACCCCCACGACCAGGATAGCGAAGATCACGCCGGCGATATCCAGATTATTCCATTCGATCCAGCTGAGGTAGCCGACTCCCAGCTCGCCCAGCAGCATCTCGGCCGGCACCACCGCCACGAGCGCGCTTCCGAACGAGATCCGAAGCCCGTTCACGATGGTCGGCGCCGCCCCCGGCAGGATCACCTTGTAGAGGCGTTTGAACCAGGACAATTGGAGAATGGCGGCGACGTGGAGATAGTCTTTGCGCAGGGAATTGACCCCAAAGGCCGTCGTGGCCAGGGTCGGCCAGATGGCCGCCATGAACACGACCAGCACGGCGGTCCATTTCGGATCCTTCACCGTGTAGAGCAGCAGCGGCATCCAGGCCAGGGGCGAGATCGGCTTGAGGATCTGTATGAATGGATTGACCGCCTGGAACAGTACTTTGTTGAGGCCCAGGAGCACACCGAGTATGATCGCCACCACGGAAGCCGCCAGAAATCCGGCTCCGAAGCGGGTCACCGTATAGAGCACCAGGTAGGCGATCCCATGGTCGTTCGTCCCTTTCTTGACGAAGGCCTCGCTTAACTCGGAGCGAACCTTGTCCAACACCGCCAGCGGCCCCGGCACCCCCTTCACCTTCTCCTTTTCAGGATTCCACGCGTACCCGCCCTCGGCCGTTCGCATGATATCGCCGTTGAACTCCAGCATTTGCAGCTGATCCTCCGTGAAGCCTTTGGGATCGAAGGCCGCCCGTAACGTTGAGAGGTGCCAGACCACCAGAAAGAGAACCAGCAATGTGACTGAGATCAGGAGCGAGTCCTTGCGAGTCCCAGCTTGTCCCTGTAATGTCGCCATTCCGACCTCTTACCTCCTAAAAGATTTCTCTCATTCTCTTCACACCATGCTGTGAATCTTGAAGCTCTTCACATAGGCCTCGGCCTGATTCGGATCGAATACTCTCCCCATAATCGTGTGTTTGGTCGAGGTGGCATTGTGGGTCGGATAGCCCAGTTCCTTCTCAATGCGGTCGCAACCAGCCGCGAGATAGACCTGCTCGGCCACCTGCTTGTAGTTTACATCCCCCTTGAGATGTCCCCACCGTTTCATCTGGGTCAGGATCCAGACCGCCATCGAGTGCCAGGGATAGGGATCGAAGTCGATCCGCTCCGGCACCTTCTTGATGTTGCCGAGGCCGTCGGCGTAGGTGCCGGTCAGCACCTGCTCCAAGACGATTACCGGTTGATTCAGGTAGTTGGTCGGGGCGATCGCGGCGGCGATCTCCTTCCGGTGGGCTGGGTTGGATGCATAGTGCGTCGCATCCACGATCGCCCGCCACATGGCTTGAAACGTGTTGGGATATTGCGTGGCAAAGTCCTTCGTCACGGTGAAGGCGCAGCAGGGATGGCGGTCCCAGATCTCACGCGAGAGCATGAAGAGGAAGCCGACATTTTCATAAACGGCTCGCTGATTGAAGGGGTCCGGCCCCAGGTACCCGTCCACGTTGCCGGCCTTCAGGTTTGCGACCATTTCGGGCGGCGGCACAATGCGAATCTGCACGTCCTTGTCCGGATGGACACCTCCCTCCGCCAGGAAGTAGCGGAGCAGGTAATTATGCATGGAGAAATCGAAGGGTACGCAGAAGCGGAACCCCTTCATATCGGCCGCCGTTTTTACGCCCTTGTGTTTGATGTGCAGGGTGATGGCCTGTCCATTGATGTTCTCCACGGCCGGCATGTACATCGGGGTCGGCATGGACCCGGCTCCCAGCGTCATGGCGAGCGGCATGGGGGTGAGCATATGCGCTGCGTCCACTTCCTTGTTCACGGCCCAGTCCCGGATCATGGCCCATCCGGCGGCGCGTTTGACCGAGGCGTTCAAGCCATGCTTCTTGTAGAAGCCCAGGGGCTCCGCCATGATGATCGGAGTCCCGCAGGTGATCGGAATGAAGCCGATACTGACATCCTTCTTCTCCGGCTTGCCCACCGGATCAGCCGCGAAGGCCTTCAGCTTGCCCAGTGGAAAGGCCTCTGTAATCAGCCCAGCCAGAGCGGCTGCCCCCAGTCCGACCAGGAACTTCCGGCGGGAGGGGTCGGCGGCGCGCAATACCGCCGCGACCACCGCTTGTTCAACGGTCCGGTCGAAATACTCTTCTGAAGTGGACTTGTGTTCCGCAGGGACTTCATCATCCATGTGCATGTCAGACCCTCCATTTAAGTATCTCGCTGGGTGTAAAAGGGCGAGGTGCCCTTCGAAGCCCGATCCGTTTATACCACGCTCACGCTTCCCTGATCCCGTATTTCTTCAGTTTGTAGGCCACTTGCCTCGGCGTGAGCCCCAACGCGCGCGCCGCCCGTGCCTGGACCCAGCCAGCACCCTCCAGTGCGGCCATGAGCTGCTTCCGTTCGATTTCTTGCAGGCTTTCTCCGAGCGACTGTCGCGCTGCGCGATCATGTTTCGCTTGGCTGGGTTGCCCACCGGTCACCTGCCGCATGTCCGAGAAATACCCGTGGAGCGACGGCGGGACGCTGTCCAGCGTGACGAGGTCGTGGCTGGATTCCACCATGACCACCAGCCGCTCCACGCAATTCTGCAATTCCCGTACATTGCCGGGCCAGTGGTATCGGGCCATGAGCATCAGGAGATCGCGTCCCAACCGCACCTGTCGGTGATTCTCCCGGTTGAACCGCGCCAGGAAGTGCTCGATCAAGAGCGGAATATCCCCCGTTCGATCACGCAAGGGCGGCAGAACGATGGGCACCACGTTGAGGCGATAATAGAGGTCTTCCCGGAACGATCCCGCCTGCACCATCGCCTCCAGGTCCCGGTGGGTCGCGGAGATCACGCGCACGTCCACCGACAGCAACCGATTGCCGCCGACCCGCTCGAAGCATTTATCCTGGAGCACGCGCAGCAGCTTCACTTGGGTGCCAAGCGGAACATCCCCGATTTCATCCAGGAACAGGGTCCCGCCGTCGGCCAGCTCAAACCGCCCCTTGCGCGTTTCCACGGCGCCGGTAAAGGCGCCTCGCTCGTGTCCAAACAGTTCGCTCTCCAGCAAAGTCTCGGTCACGGCTGCGCAGTGCAGCCGGACAAACGGGCCCCTGGCCCGCTCTCCTTCCAGATGGATCGCCTTGGCCACCAACTCCTTGCCGGTCCCGCTTTCCCCACGGAGCAACACGGTCGCCTGGCTAGGACTGACGCGTTTGATCTCCTGATAGACCTGCCGCATGGCGTCGCTTTGCCCCACGAGATTCACCGGACCGCCCGTGCGGAGGCTTCCCTTGCCCCCTTCTTCTTTCATCGTGCCGGCCGGGCTCCCCGGCTGACCGGAGCCACTCTTCCCTTCAGCCAGTCTGGCCCGCACCGCATGAAGGCGGCGCTGGATCAGAACCAGCGCCTCTTCAAGCCGTTGCGGCACTTGGCCGGGACCGGCCAAGGCGGAGACAACGGCTTCCAAGACCGCGCATTCGTCCGCCAAGGAAGCCTGCTCCTGTACCGACATCCGTTCGTTCGCCATCTCAACCACAGCCATCACAAATCACCAGTGTGTGTGAATCCCCCTCGCGAAGTCCTTGTCCGCAACGGTCGCGCCAAATAAAAGGGCGCCAGCGTTCCACCGAGAACCTCCTCGCCCGAGGTGTCTCTCAATGGAGCTGGCGCCCTTGCCAGAAGAACGGCCCGACGACGTTGTCGGACCGTCCCTTCTTACTCTTGCTTACTCTTGCCCTGCTTGTCTTGCCCTGCGTTCAGCCGGCTGTGATTCCGGCGGCCTCGCCCTTACCTACACATCGTAGTAGAGAAAGAACTCGTAGGGATGCGGACGAAGCCGGAGTTGATCGA
>JACQCB010000194.1 GCA_016201805.1 Nitrospirota bacterium
CGGCATCGGCCTCTTTCAGAATTGACACGATCTGGGTCTCGGTGAACTTCGACTGTCGCATGAGAACCTCCTGGCTAGGGGGACGATTGTGCCAGAAAATTCTCCTTTTGGCCTGTCTCAGATTGGGGGAAGCTTACGAATCCATCTTTTATGTCTTCTCCATAGAGCTTCTTTAAGGTATTTAGAGCTCCTTGAAACTTTCCACGGTCATAATGAAATGTCCGATTACGAATCTTCTCCAGCATCGAGTAGCCATTAACGTCTACTTTCCTTTCACGTCGGAATGAATTTAGAGCGTCTCGACCTTCCTCAGTCAACGCCCTTTCAAACTCAGAAAACTCGGGCAGACCTTCCATATTTTCGAGAATGGCAAACAGCTCAAATAGAAACGCCATCCACAAGCGATGTTGAAAAGATGCTCTCATGTTATCGATCTTCAGCGCATATTCCTTACGAGGAAGATGCTTATGTCCTTGCATCCAATCGGCGACAAAACCCATGTCATCAGCAAGAGACATGAGCCTGAGGAGATCTATCCCAAGGTAGTCATAAACAGGAAAGAGTCGGAAGGCCGGGAATGATATCTTGTGTCGTTTCTTTATCGATTTCGATTTCTTAGGCATCGCGGGAACTCATGCCGCTTATACGCTTCGGATGGAGCGCTAAGGTAGCTTGATTCTACCAACACCTACCCTCCTGCGAGCATGGTTGGGTTCTGCCCCGCTTTTACGGACACCTGATTAAGGCTCATAATGGGCCAGGAGGGGTGTCATGGGACAGAGACGAAAGTTTTCAGCGGAGTACAAGCGTGAGGCGGTGGCGATGCTTGACGCGCCGGGTGTCAGCGTCAGCCAGATCGCCGCGGACTTGGGGATTGGGGCCACGGTCCTGGGGCGCTGGCGGCGCGAGTTGCGTCAGGAACCGGCGCAGGCGTTTCCGGGCCACGGGCGCCCTCGAGAGGAGGAGGTGGGCCTCCTTCGTCGGGAGTTGGCCCGCGTCACCAAGGAGCGGGATTTTTTGCGAGAAGCGGCAGCGTTCTTCGCGAGAGCATCGCGATGAAGTATCGGATGATCCAACGATGCCGCCCCGCCTTTCCCATCCGACTGATGTGTCGGTGCTTGCGGGTCTCGCCCAGTGGGTACTATGGGTGGGTGACGCAGGAACCGAGTGCGCGCGCCCGGGAGAATGCGCGGTTGCTGGCGCGGTCCGGGTGCTGCATGCCGACCAGGATGGCGTGGTGGGCAGCCCGCGCATCTGGGAAGACCTGCGCTACGCGGGCGAGCAATGTGGCCGCCACCGGGTGGCGCGCCTGATGCGCCGGGCCGGCCTGCACGGCGTGCCGCAGCGACGACGGTGGCGCACGAAGCCGGCCGGGGCCCGTCCTCCTGGGACCCGCAATCATCTGGCGCGGGACTTCCGCGCGACCGCCCCCAACACCAAGTGGGTCACGGATATCACCTACATTCGGACGGCCGAGCATTGGTTGTATCTCTGCATCGTGCTGGATTTATATTCGGGGCTCGTGGTGGGCTGGTCGATGAGCCCACGCCAGGACCGCCAGCTGGTGGGCCAAGCGGTGCTGATGGCCCTGTGGCAGCGGCCCGCCCGCACCCCGGTCATTCTGCACTCGGATCGAGGCTGTCAGTTTACCTCCGAGGAGTACCAACGATTGCTGGAGGCGCACCAGGTGACCGGCAGCATGAGTGCGGTCGGCAGCTGCGCCGACAACGCGGCGGCCGAGAGCTTCTTCGGGGTGCTCAAACGCGAACGCGTGAATCGGCAGCACTACCAGACAAGAGCCGAGGCGAGGGCCGATATCTTTGATTACATCGAGCGGTGTCACAATCCGCGGCAGCGGCGACGACTGGAGATGCAGCAACGGGAGCCGGTACTCTTAACTCAACCGTCCGTGATATCGGGGTAGAACCCGTTAGGCAGCCTCCCATTGCGCGCATCGAACGAGCACCTTCCGAGTGTGCGCGTTCTGCGAGCACAGGAGACATCCTGGCCCCGTGCCCCATCCTACTCTCCTTCAATCGGCACATACATAAACGTCCCCTGGCGATTGACGAGGAGGAGCGTCAGTTCCTTGTTCTTGATCGGCTCCACGAGCCGCTGAAAGAGCGGCAGGCTGGTCACCGGGTGGCGGTTGACTTCCAAAATCACGTCGCCGGTCATGAGGCCGGCCACCTCGGCCAGGCTGCCTTCCTCAACTCCCGCCACCACCACGCCGCTGGTCGAGGTCAGCCCGAGCTGGCTGGCCACGGCGGGAGTGATTTCATCGACCACGAGCCCGCCCAGCGGATGCCCCGGCGTCGCCGCCTTGGACGCCGACGGCCGGCGGACGCGCTCGCGCGGCGCTTCCTGCACCAGCAATTCCACCTGCGCCGGCTTGCCATCCCGAATGACCTCCAGACGGTGGCGGCTGCCGATCGACGCGCCGGCGATCCAATTGCGCAGGCGTCCGGCGTCCATCACGTCCTTGCCGTCGAACCGCACCACCACGTCGCCCCGCTTGAGCCCGGCTTTCTCGGCTGAGCCCTTC
>JACQCB010000199.1 GCA_016201805.1 Nitrospirota bacterium
AGAGACCACGCTCGAACCGCATGACGGTCAACAATCCCTCGACGTTCTCGTTGAACTGGTGCCGCACGGTGACTTGCGGAAGACGTTGCCAGAGGTTGCCGCCGTAGCCCATGATCGAGAAGTCGATCAGGTCCGGATGCAAGGCCATGATCGGGGTCCAGTCCATGCCGGCCGTGAGGCTGGTCTTGTCATTCGTATACTTCACGTGGGCCAAGCGCAGACGGGGTGGGATGTTGCCGGCATTGTCCGTCTGTCCGTAGAAATCCACTTCGACCACACCGGTCAGCGAGTGCTTGCCGTCGGTCCGGTCGGCGCGGATGCCGAAGACGCTATAACGTGGGTTCAGGGTGCTGGACGCATTGTTCCCTTTGCCGGCCGCCGTGGCATACCCGTTGAATTGACCCGGGTCCAGCGGGTTGTTGTTCCTGCTGCTGTAGATCGCATCCAACTCGACACGTCCATAGGGCGTGATGGTGCCCTTGCTGCCTTCCGTATAGATCGCGCTCAAGCAGCCGGCGCAAAGGTGCGTCGCCGGCTCTTCCTTGCGAATCAGCTGCCCGGCTCCCTCTTCCTCTTGCGGCGCCGGCTCTTGCTTGTGCCGCTCTTCGAGCATCGGCTTCGGACCGCCGTCCTTCTGTTCCTGCGCAAACACCGGCATCGCAATCACGAAGAACGCAATCGCGATCAGCGCCGAACCGACACGTTTCCAACTCTGCCTGTTCATGTTTTGAATGACCTCCTCCTGCCCGCCAACCATTCGTTGCACGCAGACCGGAGGGCCAAGGCAAAAAAAAACGCCCTCCGGTCCGCCATGGACCAAAAGGACGCCATTGTCCTCAATTCTGTGACACCGAGAGGAGGGACCACATTGTCCACCCTCCCGCGCACTAGTTTCGGGGGCTTTTTATAGCAAGCCCTGCCATCCCTGTCAACTGTTTGTCTAAGGTTAATCTTGTGGTACTATGGGCCCGCCGAATGGGAGCCATGAGAAAACCGACAGACCGATCTCACATTTTCGGGAAGCACACAAGACCGGCCTTGGCGTTCCTCTGCTTCCTCATGGCTGGCTGTGCCACAACCCCAACTCCGGAAGCCATCATTCACCAGAGTCAGAAGGGTGCAGTCTATCTGGAACCCATAGCCAACCGGTATCTCCAGGCGGCCCATCCCATCTCGCTGTCGGCCGACACAATCTCGCGGGTGCTGCGTGGCGTGTTGGTTCAAGGCGAACAGAGCGCGGTTGAATCCATCTTTGAAACCCAGGAGAAAGCCAGACGCGCGTTCTCCAATGACGAGGTGACCTTCCTGACCCCTCTTCTGGTCACAGCCCTGTCACGGGCCACCCCTTCTCAGCAGATTCGATTCCGCCTCACCCATCCGCCCAGAGGCCAGAGCAAACTCTTCTCCATGTCGGAGAGCGGAGGAGCGGCTATCGGCTCCTCCGAGCCGCCATCCTATGGCCCGCAATTCGAGACTTCCACCGGGACCCTGTACGTCTATGGGCTATCCCTGTACTTGACCTTGACTGAGTATCGGCAAAAGCCAAGCCGACCGGACAGCATCAATATGCCCAACCGCCGCCCCCCGGACACGGCCGAACTGGATCGGATCGAGATTCTGTTCACCCCGAAAAGTGCGTTACGGCCTGAGTCATACCAAAAGCCGGGGTTATTGGGAGAGTCGCACCTAACCCCGATCATCATCGACTACGAACTGCTTGCCAAACTGCCTGAGCCCAAGGCGCCGGCCTCTCAGCCGGCCTCGCGACCACCGCAATCGAGTGACAGCGACAGCGTGAAGACACCGGCCGCCATCACTCCAAGCCTGCCGCCTCCGGCCCCAAGTGGGCCAGGGAAACAGGTTGAGACGGAATTGGAGGCCTTGAAGGAAGAGCTGAAGACGATCAAGAAGCAGTTGGCTGAACAAGAAGCGGACCGTCCAAAGAAGCCCGCGAAGAAGAAAACAAAACCGGCCCCACCGTCGTCATCCCCCCAACCTTGAGTTAACTCCCAACGGGTGGCGCCGAACGGGCACTTTCTCACCCGCCCACCCCAGGCGCATCAAAACGCGCCCTTCCCCGTGCGCGCGCAGCGGAAGGGCCCCCACTGGGGGATGGGTGGAGCGAGCACGGCTGGGTTGTTCGACGAGAGGACCCGCTCTTCGTTAACTCACCTCAATCAATTCCTTGCCCAGCAGCGCCACCTCGCGAGAGAGCGGCTCGCGGAAATTCATACGACAGTAGCAGGCATAGGTAACATAGGTATCCTGCAGACAATAGTCGGCGATCTCCTTTCCCTGTCCCTTCGCCCACATCTCCGCCACCTGTTTCCCGCTGCCCGACTTGCCCTCGACCTTGAGCGCCCGCGCCAGCACATCCAGCTTGACCCAGCCACGCATGTCCCAGTTGCTCCAGACCGCCATCGTGTCGTAGACCGGCTCGGTCCTGAACTTGGCCAGGTTGATCTCAAGGCTCGGCTTGACCTGGTGGATGATCGACCGCTTCTTGATGAAGGGCAGATCGAACCCCAGGCCGTTGTGGGTGACAAAGAGGGAGGGCCTGATCTGCCCCAACTTGGCCCAGAACTGCCGCAGCAGTTCCTTCTCGTTGGCCCCGTACCAGGACACGGAGCCTTGCGGCTCCATCGAATCGGAAAACATGATCATGCCGATGCACACGATCCGGCTGAAGGTTCCATCGAAGGAGGATTTTTCGTATTGTTCGTCCTCTCCGCGCTTCCGCTCATCGGCATCAGCGTAGGCAAAGAGGTTATCGGCCGGCTCCGCACCAGCCGCAGGGGCGCCGCCACTGGCCGATCCAGACAGTCCGACAAGGCGCGCCCATTCCTCCCTCGGCGCCTGCACCGTCTCAATGTCGAGAATAATCTTCATGAGCAAATAGCCTATAGCTTATGGCTTATAGCAAGACAACGCCGCCCCTCTGCTCCTGCCATAGGCCATACGCCATCAGCTCCTGTCTTGCATCAAGGCCTTGACCACAGGACGGTCCGCCTGGGGGAAATCAAAATTCGACAGTTCCCCCGGCGTCACCCATCGAATCTCGTCGCAGTCGAGCGCCCGAGCCTGACCATCTTTGATCGCACAGAAGAAAAAATGCAACTCGACGGTCTTCTCCGGATAGTCGTGCCGGACGACGCGAAACAGCGCCGGCTCCGTGATCCCGACTCCGATCTCCTCACGCAGTTCTCTCCGCAAGCAGCCTTCCAGCGACTCCCCTGCCTCGCGTTTGCCGCCGGGAAACTCCCAGAGCCCTCCCAGATAAGCCTCAGCCTTCCGCCGCGCGATTAAATACCGACCCTCGCTGAGAATCAGCCCGGCGGCCACTTGAACGACACAAGACGCGTGATCGCCCTGTGTCTTCCTATTTATCCCTCGCCTCATCCCGCATCACTCGTCACTTGTCACGCTTGGGGTCAAACGGATAGCTCTTACAGAAATCCTTCATCGGACAGAGCAAACAATAGGGATCACGTGCCGTGCACAAAACCGCACCGAAGTCCATCAAGGCCTGGTTGAAATCATAGCCCTTCCCCTTGGGAATCGAGGCCTCGGACAAATTCCAGAGCATCGCCTTTTGCGTCTTCGGATCGCCGCTTGCGATGAAGACCCGGTGCAGCACGCGCATTACGTTCGTGTCCAGAATCGGCGCGTCTTCGTTGAAGGCAAAGGACCGGACCGCACCGGCTGTGTACCGGCCGATCCCCTTGAACGAGAGCAGTTCGTCCGAATCGTTCGGCAACATGCCTCCGTAGCGGGCCACCGTCTCGCAGGCAATACTGTGCAACCGGTGCGGACGGATGTTATAGCCCAGCGGATACCAGGTCTCCCGCACCTCCGCCACCGGCGCCTTAGCCAGGTCGTGAAACGAGGGATAGCGTTCCAGAAATTCGTGGTACTTGGGGATGACCCGGTCCACCTGGGTCTGTTGCAGCATGACTTCGGAGACCAGGATTTTATAAGGATCGGATGTCTTCCGCCAGGGCAGATCGCGGCCATACCGCCGGTACCACTTCAGCAGACGGTTCTGAAAGCGTCGCTTGGCGCCGGGCTCAATGGAAATCCCCGGCTTTAGGGAGGCGCGCTTGGCCGGCTTGGCTGAGCGGGCAGAAGAATCTTTTCGGTTGGCCATCGGAGCAACTCACTCTCCATCATCTCCAGCCACGTCTCGCAGAGGTTGGTGCGCCCGGCAGGAATCGAACCTGCGACCCTCAGCTTAGAAGGCTGATGCTCTATCCAACTGAGCTACGGGCGCGTATCTTGGCGCGACAGGAACATCAGGACGTACTCCAACGGGTAGTGCCGCGCCAGGGACCTCCACGTCTTGGCGTTTGGGCACCGGAAAAGGTTGAAGCCCGTCTTCATCATAATAGATGAAGGTCGCGTAGCGACACCTTGCCCAGTGATCAAACGCCATGCCCCGCCGGTACTGCTGGCGCGACACTGCCTGATTAACAGCCGTCGGTGAGCACCTGTCGCGCCAAACGACGAGCAAGCGAGACGCGCAATCGCTTAAGATATTCGACGGCGGCGCCTATCGGAGGGTGCGCCACCTCAATAGCCACGAGCGAAGCGAGGAGTGGTCGGGGCGACAGGATTTGAACCTGCGACATCCTGCTCCCAAAGCAGGCGCGCTACCGGGCTGCGCTACGCCCCGACTCAAAGGTAACGATGAACGCAGAGCGATGAAGGATGAACGAACTCTCGCTGCTCCCCTTCATCGTTCAATCTTCATCGCTCGAATAATCTCCCGCGCTTTGGCAAAGGCCCTGGCTCGATGGCTGATCCGATTCTTCTCCTCCGGAGTCAGCTGCGCCAGCGTCTTGCCAAGTTCGGGAACGACAAACACCGGATCATACCCGAATCCACCTGCCCCGACCGGCGACTCCGCAATCACGCCGTCCAGAACGCCTTCCACGACTTCCACCCTTCCGGCCGGTGTCGCAATCGCCGCGACCGTGACGAAGCGGGCCTGCCGCTTCTCGGCCGGCACCCCTGCCATCTCCTGGAGCAGTTTGCGGCAGTTGTCTTCGTAGGTCGCCTGCTCGCCCGCGTAGCGCGCAGCATGGACGCCGGGGCGCCCACCCAACGCATCCACCATCAATCCCGTATCGTCGGACACGGTCGGCAACCCCGTATGACGCGCGATCTCAACGGCCTTCTTGACCGCATTGGCCCGGCAGGTCTCCCCGTCCTCCACCACGTCCGGCGCATCGGGAAAATCCGCCAGCGTGCGAATCGTGATGCCCAGATCGCCCAACAGCAAGGCCAACTCCACTCCTTTGTGAGGATTTCTAGTCGCCAGCACGAGTTCCTTGATCAGATATTTTGCTCCTTCTTACTTTTTTTCTCTCTCGCAGACGGCTGGGCAGTCCGCTAACTGCGCGCGTCCGCCGAGCACATTCCGATGTGCGCGGCGCGCGAGCACGGCGGACAGTCCAGATGCCTCATCTACAACTCATTCCAGACCGCCGATCAATTCCTTTTGCAACATCACCAGACTCTGGATCGCGCTCCATCCGACGGTCAGAAATTCGTCGAAGTCTTGTTTCTCGAAGGGCGTCCGCTCCGCCGTACCCTGCACTTCCACGTAACGCCCCCGTCCAGTCATCACCAGATTCATGTCCACCTCGGCCATCGAATCCTCTTCATAGGCCAGGTCCACCAACACGTTTCCCCCTACCTTGCCGACGCTGATCGCCGCCAAGTAGTCGGTCAAGGGGCGTTTTTTGATCAGCCCCTTCTTCTTGATGGCCGCCAAGGCATCGGCCAGTGCGATGAAGGAGCCGGTAATCGAAGCGGTCCTGGTTCCGCC
>JACQCB010000191.1 GCA_016201805.1 Nitrospirota bacterium
CCAGGCGCGCGGCGTGCAGGACGAGATCGATTGCCTTGTTCGTGGGGGCCGTGGTCGGGAGGACCAGCCCGGCGCGATCGTGTCCCCAGCCAACCAAATCCTTCCAGGAAGCGGCCTCGGCAGGGGGTAATGAAAGGCAGAAAGCGGCGGTCCAGGGCCCGTGAGTGGCCAAGACCAATCCGGAAGAGTCTGCGGCGTTTCCTGTGAACGAAATCGGGCCTCCGTATTCGAGGTCGAACCAGTTTTGTAGTTCGGCCTGAGAGGGAGTTGTGGCGGTATACCCGATGACGTAGAGGGGACGGCCGGATCGAGGAAGCTTGGGCTGCTTGCGGCGGATTTTCATGCTCGTGGCCCCAACGCTTCGGCGGGAGCCAAATCAGGAGCGACGTTCCTTGCGCGCCTTGCGGCGGTCCTCCGGGTTCAGCAGACGCTTGCGGATGCGCAGGTTGGTCGGGGTGATCTCGACCAACTCGTCCGAGTCGATGTATTCCAAGGCAAATTCCAACGTCATTTGCCTTGGCGGGGTGAGGGTCAGGGCTTCGTCCGACCCCGACGCGCGCATGTTGCTGAGGTGTTTGGCTTTGCAAATGTTGACGTCCATGTCCTCGTCCCGGCTGTTCGCGCCCACCACCATGCCTTGATAGACATCGACGCCGGGGCCGATGAACAGAGTGCCTCGTTCTTGAATCATGAAGAGGCCGTAGGCATTGCTGGTCCCGTCCTCGTAGGCGACCAGCGATCCGTGCGGTGCGGCTTGCAAGGTGCGCTTGTCGGCCGGTTCATAGCGTTGGAAGACGTGGTTCATGATGATGGTTCCTCGGGTCTTGGCCATGAGGATGTTCTTGAGGCCGATCACTCCCCGGGTCGGGATGTAGTATTCCAGGTGCATGTCGCTGGCATTGCCTTCCGAATGGGCCAGCTTCATGTGCCGGAGTTGGCCGCGGCGCTGTCCGACTTCCTCGATGACCATCCCTTGATATTCGGCCGGGACGTCGATCATCAGTTCTTCGTAAGGCTCCGTGAGGACTCCTGCGTTGTCGTGGAGAATGACTTCCGGCTGCGACACCTGCAACTCGTAGCCCTCCCGCCGCATCTGCTCGATCAGCACCCCCAGGTGCAGTTCGCCGCGGCCCGCCACCAGAAAGCGGTCTGCGCTGTCGGTTTCCTCCACGCGGAGGGACACGTTGGTTTCCAGCTCCTTGAACAGGCGTTCCCGCAGGTGACGGGAGGTCAGGAACTTTCCTTCCCGTCCGGCGAAGGGACTGTTGTTGACGGCGAAGGTCATCTGGACGGTCGGCTCGTCAATGGACACGGGAGGCAAGGCGACCGGTTGGTCTACATCGGCGATGGTCTCGCCGATGCTGATGTCCGGCAGGCCTGCGATCGCGACGATCTCTCCGGCCTCGGCTTGCTCCACTTCCGACCGGTCCAGGCCTGAAAAGACCGCCAGCTCGGCGACCTTTCCGACGACCTGGGTGCCGTCGCGCTTGATCTGCATGACGTTCTGCCGTCGGGCGATCGAACCGGAGAGAATCTTTCCGATCCCCATTTTCCCCTTGTAGGAATCGTAGGACAGCGCCAGCACCAAGAGTTGGAGCGGAGCGTTGGCATTGATGGCCGGAGCGGGGGTCTGTTCCAGGATCGTGTCCATGAGGGGCCCGATATCGGTGCCCGGTGTTTTCAAATCCAGCGTGGCGATGCCGTTGATGGCGGAGGTGTAGACAATGGGAAAGTCGAGTTGTTCGTTGGTGGCGCCCAGATGGACGAAAAGGTCGAAGGTGCGGTTGAGGACGTCGTCGATGACCGCGTCCGGCCGGTCGATCTTATTGATGACCACGATGGCTCGATGGCCGAGGGCGAGCGCCTTGCGCAGGACAAAGGTGGTCTGCGGCATCGGGCCTTCTTTGGCATCGATCAGGAGGAGCACGCCGTCCACCATCCGGAGGGTGCGCTCGACTTCGCCGCCGAAGTCGGCATGGCCCGGAGTGTCGACGATGTTGATCTTGACGTCGTTGTAGGTGACGCTGACGTTCTTGGCGCGGATCGTGATGCCGCGCTCCCGTTCCTGGTCCATGGAGTCCAGGATGCGCTCGCCCATTTCGTTGATCTTGCGATGGACGTGCGTCTGGCGGAGCATGGCGTCCACCAACGTGGTCTTGCCGTGGTCCACGTGGGCGATGATGGCGATGTTTCGAATGTTCTGCCGGCGGTCGGACGGTGCTTGTCCGGCCGTGGCGGGCGAGCCTGTGGTCGTTTGTTGATTCATGTGCGTCGGTACCCTTCAGCCAAAAAAAATGACGCCGCTCACAGACGGCGTCAGAAGAGATTATACGCGATCCAGGCGGTCAAATACAAGCGGTGCGCCGTATCGAGCGAGGCGGGCGGAATCGGGGGCCGGGATTGAGTTTTGGAAGGCGCCGCTGTATGGTAATTCATCATCCGACGTTCCTGCCGCCGGCGTCCCCTGTGAGGAGTCCTACTGCATGCCCGTGAGTGAGCCATTGTTCGACCGATATCCGCCTGCGCGGCGCTCGCGCTGGCGGCTCGTTCTTGCGGCGTTGATGGCCCTCGTCGGCTTGCTGGGCGGGATTGTCGCCGGCAGCTTGTGGTATGCCTCGCAGGACCTCCCGCCCCTGGATTCTCTTCAGGCGTACCAGCCGAGCCTGGTGAGTCGTGTCTATTCGGATGACCGGCAGGTCATCGGCCAGCATTACGTGGAACGGCGGATTCTGACGCCGCTCGTGGACATTCCGCAAGGCCTGGTCAATGCGGTGATTGCGGTGGAAGACGCACGGTTTTTCGAACACCCTGGTCTGGACGTGTTCGGGATCGTCCGGGCGTTCTGGACGAATCTGCGCCGGGGCGGCAAAGTGGAGGGGGCCAGTACGATTACGCAGCAATTGACCCGCTCCCTCTTCCTGTCGCCGGAGCGGACCTACGGGAGAAAGTTCAAAGAATTGATCTTGGCCTACAAGATGGAGTTGATCCTGAGCAAGGAGCAGATTCTGGAGTTGTACCTGAACCAGATTTATTTCGGCCAGGGGGCCTACGGCGTCGCGTCCGCCGCCCAGACCTACTTCGGGAAGGAGCTGGCCGACCTGACCCTCGCGGAATCGGCGCTCTTGGCCGGGCTCCCCAAGTCGCCCAACAATTACTCCCCGATCAAAAACCTGGAACGGGCCAAGCGGCGCCAGGAACATGTGTTGGCCAGGATGGAGGAAGCCGGGTTTATTACGCCGGAGGAACGAGAGGAGGCGGCCGCGCAATCCTTGCCGATTCGACGTGTGGCGCCCGAACAGATTGCCCCGCATTTCATCGAGCACGTGCGCCAGCACCTGATGACCGCCTATGGAGAGGCGATGGTCTACAAAGGGGGGCTGGAGGTGTTCACGACGTTGAATGTGGAGATGCAAAAAGCGGCGGAAGAGGCCGTTCGAAAGGGACTGCGGCAACTGGACAAGCGGCAGGGGTGGCGCGGTCCGATCGGTCAGCAGGATGTCACGGGGCTGGCTGAAAGGGCGGCGGCGGTGCCTCCGCCGGCCGTCCGCGAAGGCGAGGTGCTACAGGGGGTGGTCACCAAGGTGGCGAAGGATCACGTGGTCGTGCAGGCGGGCGGCGTCGCCGGAAAGCTGGCGTTCGACGACATGGCTTGGGCGCGCCGCCGGCTGCGTGGCAAGGACCTCAGCAAGGACGTTACGGTGTTGCCCAGCGTCAAGCTGTTGGTGAAGCCCGGAGATGTGATCGAAGTGGGGGTCAAGAAAGTGGATCGCGAGGGCGTGCAGTTCCGGCTTGAGCAGACGCCGATCGTCGAGGGGGGCCTCATCGCGATCGATCCCCGAACCGGCGCGATTCGGGCGATGGTCGGCGGGTACGACTTCGCCCGCAGCGAATACAACCGGGCGGTCCTGGCTCATCGACAGCCCGGGTCCGCCTTCAAGCCCATCATCTATGCCACGGCGCTCAATGAAGGTTTGAGCCCGGCCACGCTCGTGGTGGATGCCCCGGTGGTGTACGAAAATGAGGATCCCGACAAGACCTGGAAACCGGAAAATTACGAAAAGAAATTCTTCGGCGTCATCAGCTTGCGGGAAGCCTTGACGCATTCACGCAACGCCGCGACCGTCCGTTTGCTGGACAAAGTGGGGGTGCGCGACGTCATCGACTTCGCGCGCGTGTTGGGCATCGCCAGCCCCCTCAGCCACGATCTGTCGCTGGCGCTGGGGTCCTCCAGCGTCACGCTGCAGGAATTGACGGCCGCCTATGGCATTTTCGCGAACCAGGGGATGCAACTCGATCCCTACGCGATTACGATGGTGCAGGACAACGGCGGGCAGATGCTCGAGCAAAAACTGTTCGAGCCGCGCGAGGCGATCTCGAAGGAAACAGCGTATCTCATCACCAGCATGATGGAAGATGTGATTCAAAAGGGGACCGGGCAACTGGCCAAGTCCATCGAACGGCCGATCGCCGGCAAGACCGGTACGACGAACGATTATACGGACGCCTGGTTCATCGGCTATACCCCGAACCTGGTCGTCGGTGTCTGGGTGGGGTTCGATGACATCCGGACCTTGGGGGAAACCGAGTCCGGGGCCCACGCGGCCTTGCCCATCTGGGTGGACTTCATGCAGGGTGTCTTGCCCGCTCTGCCGGTCATGCCCTTCGAAATCCCGGACGACATCCTGTTCGTGAAGGTGGACCCCAGCACCGGCCTTCTCGCCGAGCAGGGAGGGCAGGGCACGGTGGAGATTTTCGCCAAAGGCAACGAGCCGACCGACACGGCTCCTTCTCGGACGGACCCTGCGGAGTTCTATAAGTTGGATCAGGTGCCGGAGCCGGCGTCGGGCGCGCCGAGTCCGTCACGGTAGGGCGATGTCAAATGGGAGGCAAGAAACCGGCGGGGTGCTCAGGATTTGGCGTCCTGAAACTCCTCGTGCCAGGCCATTTGGATTGATTCCAGGATTTTCTCGTTGGATTTTTTCGGGTCGTCCCTGAATTCCGGCAGGGCCGTGATCCAGGTATGAAGATCGGTGAACCGCACCGTCAGCGGATCGACGTCCGGATGTGCCTCCAGCAGCCTGATGGCGATCTCTTCCCTGTCCTGCCATCTTATATCCATCGGATTCCTCCAAGAGCGTATGGCCTATGGCGAGTGGCCGGAAACTCTGGCTATAAGCTATTAGCCATAAGCTATATGCTTTGAACTGCCTACGGCAGCTCCGAGAGCTTCTTGTTCTGCAACGCCTCTTTCAAGGACGTATCCATCAAGACTTCGGCCAAGTGGTGTGTGGCTTTTTCCAGGTCGGCAATGCGGGCCCTGATCTCTCGGTGCTCGTCGCCGGATCGGGCCGTTTCCAGGGCCGCCAGCGCAGCCTTGATGGCGGTGGTTTCCGCGGAATCGATCAGGTGGCCGCCCAGTCCCAAGGCTTTTTCGGTGGCCTTGATAATGGCCTCGGCTTCGGTGCGCGCCTCGATGAGTTGACGGGCTTTCAAATCCTCAGCCGCAAATGTGAACGATTCGCCGATCATCCGTTCCACTTCTTCATCCGACAGTCCATAGGAAGGCTTGACCTCGACGGACTGGGTCAGGCCGGTTCGCACGTCTCTGGCGGTGACATGCAGGATGCCGTTTGCATCGATGAGAAACATGACCTCGATGCGCGGCACGCCGGCCGGGAGTGGCGGGACTTTGAGCTGGAACCGCGCCAGGCTCCGGTTGTCTCGGGCCAATTCCCGTTCGCCTTGCAGGATGTGGATGTCCACGGAAGTCTGACCGTCCACGTAGGTGGTGAACATCTCCTTGGCGCTGGCGGGGATCGTGGTGTTCCGACGGATGAGCGGGCTCACCACTCCCCCCATCGTTTCGATCCCCAGAGATAGCGGGGTGACATCCAGCAGGAGCATGTCCTGGGTCCCGCCGCTCAGAATGTCCGCCTGGACGGCTGCTCCAAGCGCGACCACTTCATCGGGGTTCAATTCGCTGTGCGGGACCTTGCCGAAAAGGTCCTGCACGCAGCGTCTGACGAGGGGCATCCGGGTGGAGCCTCCCACCAACACCACTTCGTCGATCTGGGCGGGCTGCAAGCCTGCGTCCTTGAGCGCAAGGCGGCAGGGGCCGAGCGTCTGCTCGACCAAAGCCGTCGTCAGGCCTTCAAGTTGATCGCGCGTGATCTCGCGGCGGAAGGCGCCGTGCCCGGACGGTAATTCGAGGGCGACCATCGTTTTCTGTTCGTCGGAGAGTCGGATCTTTGCCCGCTCGGCTTCCAAGCGGAGGGCTTGCATCTGGTCCGGGTACTGGTCCAGGGAACACCCGTGCTGGTCGCGAATGTCGTGTAACAGCAGGTTGACGAGGGTCCGGTCGAAATCGTCGCCGCCGAGGTGGGTGTTGCCGTTGGTGGCCAGGACCTCGAATATCCCGTCCTTGAGCTTGAGAATCGAGATATCGAAGGTGCCGCCGCCCAAATCGTAGACGGCAATGGTGCCCTGGGTTTTTTTCTGCAATCCGTAAGCCAGCGAGGCTGCGGTGGGCTCGTTGATGATGCGCAGCACGTCCAGTCCGGCGATCAGCCCTGCATCCTTGGTGGCCTGTCTTTGGCTGTCGTTGAAGTAGGCGGGGACCGTGATCACAGCCTTCGTGATGTCTTCCCCCAGGTGTTCTTCCGCCCGGCGCTTGAGTTCTCGCAGAATCATGGCCGAAATCTGCGGCGGCGAATAGGTTTTGTCGCCGATCTGGATGCGGATGACGCCGCCCTGTTCCTGGAGTTTGTAGGGAAAGTAGATGAGCTCCTCCGAGACATCCTCCAGGCTTTTGCCCATGAACCGTTTGACGGAGTAAATCGTGCGCTCCGGGTTGCGAACCAGGTGTTCCTTGGCTGGATCGCCGACGATCAGGCCGTTGTCGGTCATGGCGACGACGGAGGGCACCATGCCGCGTCCGTTTCGTCCTGCGATGACGCGGGGCGTCTGGCCGTCCATATAGGCGATCAGGGAATTCGTAGTGCCAAGGTCGATGCCGACGATGCGTGTCATGGGTGTAAACGCCTGGTACTCAGGCGGTGGTGGCGGTCAGGTCGTTGACGATGTTGCAGAGATAGGTCCGGTTCGAGAGGATCTCTCGCATCTCCTTGAGGACGGCGGTGGCGTCCTTCTGGAAATCGGGGCTGGCCGGGTCCGTCCGGCTCTGCCGGCTGTGCAGCGCATCCCACCGGGTGAAGAGTTCGAACAGACGGCGGTCCATTTCGCGCTGGCGCTGTTCGAGCAGTTCGCGGTCCGTTGCCAGCTTGTCGCGCAGGCGCGCCACGGTGGCGGGGTCCTGGTCGGAGGCGGAGCGATAGGCCTCCAGATCCTCCTGGAGGGTCAGGATTTCTTCGAACAGGTCGGCGGGCGGGGAGGTCCGGATGTCCTTGGCCGAGCCGGCCTCCAGCCGGAGCAAGTACTCCGCTCGCTGGATCGGATCCTTGAGCGTGCGGTAGGCGGTGTTCAGCATCGCTGAGTTGCCCAGGCTGATGTTTTGTTCGGAATCGGTCTTGCGCTGATAGAAGTCGGGGTGAAAGGTCCGGCTGAGTTCGTAGAACTTCGCTTCCAGCGCGCCGAGGTCGATGGTCAACAGCCGGGGCAGGCCGAGACAGGTGAAGTAGTCCATCTCCTTCGACAGCGGCTGCACCTTGACGCACTGTTCGCAAAAATACTCCCCGGTGACCTCGGACTGGCAGTGCCAGCACATGCTCCGAGCCATCTGGAGTTCGCTGCGTTTCGTCGGGGTTTTCTGCGTGCCATCCATCGTCATAGGGGCTTCTCAGTCAAAGGGTGTCAGGCCGAAAAGGATTCCCCGCAGCCGCAGGTCTTGTCGGCGTTCGGGTTGACGAATTTGAAATTGCCGCCGAGCAAGTCCTTGTGAAAATCGAGTTGGGTGCCTTGCAGGTAAATGGCGCTCTTGGCATCCACGATTATCTTGACGCCCTCGATTTCGCAGACGGTGTCGTACTGGCCGATCTTGTCGTCGAAGTTGATGGTGTAGCTCAATCCCGAGCAGCCGCCCCCCTTGACCCCGACGCGCAGCCCGCCTTCCGTGATGCTTTGCACGTTGAGTAGGCGCCGCACTTCAGCCAGAGCGGCTTGGCTGAGCGTGATGACCGGTGTGTTCGTCTGGTGTGTCGCGTCCATGGCTGACTCCTTGCGCTGACTTCTTGGTGTGAGGCCGGCGGCGGCTTACTTTTTCTCCTCCGCCTTTTTCTTGTAGTCGTTCAGGGCCGCTTTGATGGCATCCTCGGCCAGCACCGAGCAATGGATCTTGACCGGCGGCAGGTTGAGTTCCTGCACGATGTCGGTGTTCTTGATCTTCTGGGCTTCTTCCAGGGTCTTGCCTTTCAGCCATTCGGTGGCCAAGCTCGAGCTGGCGATGGCCGACCCGCAGCCGAAGGTCTTGAACTTGGCGTCCACGATGGTCTCGTCCTGCACCTTGATCTGCAGCTTCATGACGTCGCCGCATTCCGGCGCCCCGACGATGCCGGTGCCCACGTCGTCTTCGTCTTTCTTAAAGCTCCCCATGTTGCGCGGGTTGTTGAAATGGTCCACGACTTTGTCACTATACGCCATGGTGCAATCCTCCTCCGTGGTACGCGGTGCCGGTCACGGTTATCATTAATGCGCCGACCACTGGACGGTTTTTAGGTCGACGCCATCTTTGGCCATCTCATACAAGGGCGACATCTCCCGCAGCTTGGTGACGATCTCGATGATGCGTCCGGCCGTGTAGTCCACTTCCTCGTTCGTGTTGAAGCGCCCGAGGCCGAACCGGATCGAGGAGTGGGCCAGGTCCGATCCCACCCCCAGCGCGCGGAGGACGTAGGAGGGCTCCAGCGTCGCCGAGGTGCAAGCCGAGCCGGACGACAGGGCGATTTCCTTGACGCCCATCAGGAGCGATTCG
>JACQCB010000013.1 GCA_016201805.1 Nitrospirota bacterium
CGTGGGAATCTTGTGGTACGAGAGGATTTTCTTGGACAGGCTCTTGTCGTGCGCCAGCATCAACCCGCGCGGATCGCAGCCCGTGTACGGCATCCGCATCAACTCGAGATAGGACACGACGTTCTGATCGTAGACCGCCATTCCGTCAAACTCCTCAAGAAGATTGAAGGCGATGTGCGGCTTGCTCGCATCGATGGCGTTGCCGATCACGCGCAGGTCGTCGCGCACGCCGAGCGGCTGCACCTCATGCCCCATCCGCCGGAGCGTTGACACCACGTCGTACTCCGTTTTCCACTCCGCACAGTCCAGATCGACTCCGCCGGGATCGTCGGGCGGGATCAGATCTTCGTGCATGAGGGCGAGGACCCGCAGTTTCTTCATCGTTATAACGCCACCCGGTGACGGCCGCTGTGCAGGAAGTTCATCGTTTGCACGGTCAGCAGTATGGTGAAATCCAGCTTCGCCTGGTCCTCCGGAACCGCCAGGCGCAGGTTCAGATCGCGGCAACGCTTGATCATATTTTCCAGCACCTGATCGATCGTGTACTGATATTCCCCCGTCCAGCCCGCCACCTTGCGGCGAATCTCTTTCCGAAGGCGGGACAGGAAGCTCGCAGCGGTCGTGTTCGTCGCGAATGCCGGCGCATCGGAAAAGAGCCGCCTCAGGTCCCGGTCGTAAAAATGCGGGTGGCTCAATCCATAATGCCGCCGCTTGTCCTCGTAATGCGTCCGGAGGCTCTTGTGCAACTGCGGAAGCGGATCGATGGTCTGCGTCGACGTGACCGGCGGGGGCGTGGCGGCGATGTCCTTCATCAGGTTGTCCATGTACAGGAGCTTTTTGATCGCCGGCCAGCCGGCGTAGCGCTCCCGCCACATGGAACCCGGCGTCAGCCACACGGCAAAGGTCTCGGCAAAATCCTCGTCCGGGTGGCTTTGCGCATACCACATGTCGAGGTGCAACACGAAGCTCTTGCTGTACGGCTTGGGCGTGTAGTAGTCGGGATAGGCCATGGAGGATCGGCCGAACAACCGCTGCCGGCTCCGGCGACGCCGCAAGTGATAGGCATTCTCGATGGCATGCCCGGTCTCGTGCCGGAGGATGCGCATGCACCATTCCGACGTCCCGCCTTCGACTTCGAACATCTGCTTGAGTTCGAGTCGCGCCAGACGTTCGTGGACCATGTAAAACGGAATGGCCACACCGGGAATTCCATCGGGGCTGAACCATTCATCCGACAGCCAAAAATGCGGCCGAAAAATAAGGCGGTGGGCTTCCAACTCTCCGTAGAGTTGCCGGATCGGCGCTTCAACCGGACTCCCCTCGATACCCACCTTCAAATCACAGAACGGCAGGTCCAGCAGCTTCTCGTCCGGCCACGCGGCCCACTCGGGCTCCTGGGCAGCCTGCGTCCCGCTTGGTGCCATCGTCTTCTGTATGTCGGCGGCGCGCTGTGGGCACGAATCGCGCGGGTTCAGCAACACGCGCCGCCGCTCTTCTCCCAACGAGACCTTGCTGCCCAGCATAGCCAGTTCACCTGCTTGGAATAGACCGGGAGGATCGCCAGCCCTGCCCTAATCGAGAGGACCCCTCAGCCAGCGCGTCCCATCCTTATACTCGTCCTTATACCCGGACCTCTCTATCGGTCGTTTGTGCCGGTTACGTGAAGACGCAAGGCAGGGACCGCCGCCAACTCAACCGATTCGATGGCAATGGAGAAGAACCGACGGAACGACGGTCAGGAAAAACCGCCGATCGACTGAGGGAAACCTACGCATCGCGCGCCGTATTGACCGCGTAGTCGGCACGCAGTTGGCACACAGTTGGATCGTTGGGTAGCGGGATAGCTGAATGCTTACAATGTTGCGAGCATGCGAGGAAGTTCGTCGAGGGTCTGGATCGTCGGAGTCGCATCCTGCGCGATCCGGTCGGAATTCTGTCCGCGGTCGATCAGCACTGCCGTGAGGCCAGCCTTGCGAGCCCCCTCTACGTCGTCCCGGAAGCTGTCCCCGACATGCAGAGCCTCCGCAGGATCGACGACATGTTGCTCCAGAGCCAGATGAAAAATTCGAGGCGCCGGCTTGACCGCCTTCGCCAAACTGGCAATCGTCACCGTATCGAAGAGATCGGCGATGCCGAGGCCCCGCAACACGGAAAACAACCTCGTGTCGAAGTTTGAAATGATGCCCAGTTCGTAGCCGCCCTCCTTCAATGTCTTGAGGGCCCCCAGCGTGTCCGCACACAACACCCAATGTTGCGGACCGGCAAAGGCTTGGAACACCGATTCGAAATATTCGTCGAACCCCTCGAACATACCGACCCGGTAAAACACATTGTGCACGACATCGAACCACCAGAGCCGCTCGCAACGTTTGATGTCGGCCGGCTCCGTCACGGCGAAAATCGGCGGGGGGGCGTCGTGGAAGGCCCGACGGAACGCCGCATTGACCGCTTCGAGCAACTCGGGGGTCTGACGGACCCCGTAAGGCTCCGCATAGGCGAGGTAGACCTCCGCCACCGACCCCTTCACCTGGAACAGGGTCCCGGCTGCATCGAAAAAGACGACCTTGATCCGGCTCATTCGGAATAGCCTTCAGCCTGCTCGCTGAGAGCTTTCTCCTTTCGCAAACGCTCGATGCCTTCTTGACAATAGCCCAGCGGAAGCCAGCGGCAGGGGCCGCAGATGTCCGCAAGACTGTCCCCCGTCAGCGACGTCCCGATCCGATCCAGCACCTCCCCCCACTGCACCGATTCTCCGGCCCTGAGGCGAAGCAGATCCAGCACCTGCCGGTCTTGGGCCTGGATACTCGCTTCGGAACCTTTCCCGTTCAGAGTGCAGCCGGACAGCGCCAGATTCGGACAGGCCCCGCAGACATCATCCGGCCTCTCCACCACCTCCACGCGCCGATCGGGATATTCGGCCAGATCGCGGTGAATGCCGGCCAGGTTATCGACAAAGTCTTGGCTGTACCCCTTGCCACGAAACCCTTGCAGGCATAGCAGGACGTGGCCTCGCAGCCGGACTGCATCTTGCCTCTTCTTCTGCGTCGGTACGGTGCCCACCACCACGTCCTTTCGGCGCATGAATCAACTGGAATTGTATCGATCCTGGCCGGATGAAGTCAAAAGCCTCGCCCAGGGATATTCCGAGGACGAGCCGCGAAGAACCCTCAACGCGTCGAACGGGACGTTCAAAATACAAGTGTGCGGAAAACGGGATACTCGACTGTCGCAGAGGCAAGGCGGAGAGGAACCGTGGCGGGCCGATCGACCCCGTCTACTTTTTACGCTTCGTACGCTTGCTCTTGGCCAGTGCTTTCACACGCTCGACGTTCTTCCGATGTTTCTTGCGAGTCTTCCGATCTTTTTCACGTCCACGCGCCATGCTGATTGATCTCCTTTTATGTAACGTCTGCTTCGCGAGCCTGTATAGCATATCTCTCTTCCTCGCACAAGCAGCCGGCCGTACCGTGAGGCGGGAAGCGTGAATCGTGAAGCGTGAGGTGACGGAGAAATTTGAGCCGGTCAGGCATTTTCGCCTTACTCCTTACACCTCACCCCTCACGCGCTCTTCTTGCTGGCCTCAGGGCCGCGTGTTAAGATGCGCCCGGTTCAGCGCAAAGGCGAACAATCGAACATGGCGCTCCGACAACTCGAGAAAACGTATGAGCCCAAGCAGGTCGAAGAACGGTGGTACCGGTTCTGGATCGATCAGGGCTACTTCCGCGCTTCCACCGACCGTTCCGAGACTCCGTACACGATCGTCATCCCTCCGCCCAACATCACCGGCTCCCTTCACGTCGGCCACGCACTGAATAATTCCCTGCAGGACATCCTGATCCGCTGGCGGCGCATGCAGGGACGCAACACCCTCTGGATGCCCGGCACGGACCACGCCGGCATCGCCACGCAGAACGTGGTGGAGCGGCAGCTCATGTCGGAAGGGAGCACGCGCGAGGCGCTGGGACGGGACGCATTCATCAAACGGGTCTGGGACTGGAAGGCCCAGTCCGGCGGGACGATCATCCAGCAATTGAAGCGCCTGGGCGCCTCCTGCGACTGGGATCGTCTGCGGTTTACGATGGACGAGGGCCTCTCCAAGGCTGTCCGCGAAGTCTTTGTCCGCCTCCACGAGGAGGGGCTCATCTACCGGGGCGAGCGGTTGATCAACTGGTGCCCTCGCTGCCTGACGGCTCTGTCCGACATCGAAGTCGAGCATGAAGACCAGCCGGGCAAGCTGTACCATATCCGCTATCCCTTGGCCGACGACCCCGCCACGTTCCTCGTCGTCGCCACGACCAGGCCGGAGACGCTGCTGGGGGACACCGCCGTCGCCGTCCACCCGGAGGACCCTCGCCATGCGGCCCTCATCGGCAAGTCCGTGCGCCTCCCTCTCACCGGCCGGGAAATTCCGATCGTCGGGGACTCGATCCTGGTGGATCGCGAATTCGGGACCGGGGCGGTCAAGATCACGCCGGCGCACGACTTCAACGATTTCGAGGCCGGCGAACGACACCGGCTCCCGCGCCTGACGATCCTCGATCACCAGGCGCGTCTGGACCCCGTGGGGCTGCGAGCCGCCCTCGTCGACCGGGAAATCATCGAGGCCGTCGAACTGCTCCGCGTCAACCAGGCGAGACCGAAGATCGAACAGAAGCTCCAGGAACGCGGCCTCCTCGTCAAGGTCGAAGCCCACAAGATGGCGCTCGGCAAATGCTACCGGTGCAAGACCGTCGTCGAGCCCTACCTCTCGCCGCAGTGGTTCGTCAAGATCAAGCCGCTGGCCGAGCCGGCCATCAAGGCCGTGGAAGACGGCCGCGTCCGGTTGATCCCGGAAGCGTGGACCAACAACTACCTCGGCTGGATGCGCGACATCAAGGACTGGTGCATCTCCCGTCAGATTTGGTGGGGACATCAGATTCCGGCCTGGTACTGCCGGTCCTGCAATGTGGACGCGATCCTGGAGACCGCCCACGAGGGCATGGCCACGACGGAAGCCCAGGCCTTGCCGAAAGCGTCCCGCAAGCGAATCACCATCCTCTCGAATGCCGCACCCCTCGTCTCCAGGACCGCACCGACTCGTTGCCCGGCCTGCGGCGGGAACGACTTCTTCCAGGACCCCGACGTGCTGGACACCTGGTTTTCCTCCGCCCTCTGGCCCTTCTCGACCCTGGGCTGGCCGGAGCAGACGCCGGAACTCAAGACCTTCTATCCCACCTCAACCCTCGTGACGGGCTTGGACATCCTGTTCTTCTGGGTGGCCCGCATGATCATGATGGGGCTCAAGTTCACGGGCGAGGTGCCCTTCCGCGACGTGTACATCCACGCGCTGGTGCGGGATGCCGAAGGGCAGAAGATGAGCAAATCCAAGGGAAACGTGATCGATCCGCTGAGTGTGATGGACCGGTACGGCACCGACGCCCTGCGGTTCACGCTGGCCTCCATGGCCTCGCCGGGACGCGACATCAAGCTGGCCGAGGAACGCATCGAGGGGTATCGCAATTTCGCGAACAAGATCTGGAATGCCGCCCGGTTCATCTTGATGCATCTGGACGGTCCGCGCGACCCCGTCCCACTGAAAGAACGATCCTTCGCCGACCGCTGGATCATGAGCCGCCTGAATCATACGATCGGAGCCGTCAATACGTCCCTGGAACAGTATCGGTTCGACCAGGCGGCCAGCCAGCTGTACCAATTCATCTGGCACGAGTACTGCGACTGGTATCTGGAATTGGCCAAGCCCTCGCTCCAAGACAAGGAGTCGTCCGAGGCGAACCGAACCCGCCGGACTCTCCTGGAGTCGTTCGAAACGCTGCTGCGCTTGCTCCACCCCTTCATGCCTTTCATCTCGGAAGAAATCTGGCAGACCGTCCCGCATGAAGGCGACAGCATCGTCACCCAACCCTACCCAAGTCCGACCCCCGACCGGGAGTCCAAGGACGCCGAGGCTTCCTTTGCGACACTGGAACAGTTCGTGACGACGGTGCGAACCGGACGGGCCTTGCTCAATTATCAACCGGGCAAGAAAATCACCCTCTACGGGGCGGCGGTGCGGGAGGACCACTTCGCAAGCTTGCAACAACTCCGCCCCTCCATCGAACACCTCAGTCGCGGCACGGTGCATCTGACCGCCATCGAAACATGGCCGACCGACAAGGTGCTTCGCCTGGTCACGGAAGGAATCTCGACGGGATTGGCCGTCGAGGGAGAAGTCGATTTCGAGAGCCTGCTCCAGAAAATTCAGAAACAGCACAAAGACAATCAGCAGGAAACGAAACGGCTCGAAGGCAAGCTCGGCAATGTCGAGTTCACGTCGAAAGCTCCTCCTGAAGTCATTCAGGAACACCGCGACCGCGTCAGAACCCTTCAGCAGGAAAGCCGCTTGCTCGACAGCAGCGAACGACAGTTGCGCACCATGATGCCCGCGAAGGACTAGATGCCCCTCCCCTCTGTAGACCAGATTCGGACGGCCATCCGACGAGCCCTGGACGAGGATCTCGCCCTGGGCGATGTGACGACCGGCGCCCTCTTCCCCAAGCCGATCCCCGCCCGAGGGACCGTGACGGCACATCAGAAGCTCTTCCTGGCCGGGATTGCCGTGGCGCGGGAAGTCTTCACCGCGGTGGATCCGACGGTGCGGGTCATCCGAGCGCTCGCGGACGGGACCTCGGTCACGAAAGGCCGGGCCGTGCTCACGGTTCACGGCGACGCCCGCTCGCTCCTGATGGCGGAACGAGTGGCCTTGAACTTCCTCCAGCACCTCTCCGGCATCGCCACATTGACCGGGCGGTTTTGCCATGCGGTCCGCGGCAGCCGCGCCACAATCCTGGATACGCGCAAGACCACTCCCGGCCTGCGCACCTTGCAGAAATGGGCCGTGACGTTGGGCGGAGGGCAAAACCATCGGCACTCCCTGGGCGACGGCATCTTGATCAAGGACAACCACCTGCTGTTGTTGCAAGGCCGGCACATCGGCCTCGCCCAAGCCTGCGTGCTCGCTCGCAAACACGCGCCGCATGGGCTCCGGATCAGCGTCGAAGTCCAGTCCCTCGATCACGTGCGGGAAGCCCTGAAAGGCGCCGCCGACGTGATCCTCCTGGACAACATGACGCCCGCACTGGTCCGGAAAGCCGCCGCGCTCATCAAGGGCCGGGCCCTGATCGAGGTGTCCGGCGGGATTACCCTTCAGAATGTCGGTGAAATGGCCATGGCTGGGGCGGACTTTATCTCCATTGGCGCCCTGACCCACTCGGCTCCCGCTGCCGACTTGAGCATGGACATCACGCCGGCATCTCATACTCCGCGCCGACCGCGGAAACAGGAGAGGTAACCGGATGGCAGCCCCAGCCGATTCCAGGCCCTTGACCAAGAAAGCCATCCAGTCCCTGCTACAGACCACGACCTTCGGTCGAACGCTCCACGTCCTTCAGGAAACCGCTTCGACCAATGGCGATGCCATGGCACTGGCTCAGCAAGGAGCCGAGGACGGCACCGTCGTTGTTGCCGAACGGCAAACCGCCGGCAAGGGCCGCCTTGGACGACGCTGGTTGTCTCCCCCGGGAGACAACCTCTACTGCTCGGTGATCTTGCGTCGGATGCCGACGGCCGCTGAACTCCCACGATGGTTGTCGATGGTCCCGCTGATGGCGGCCGTCGCCGTCGCCCGAGCCGTCCAATCAGTCACCGGGTTGCGGCCCTCGCTCAAGTGGCCCAATGACATCCTCATCGGCGATCGCAAGCTGGGCGGACTACTGTGCGAAAGCAGTGTGGCCGGTCCGGCCAGGACCTTCGTCGTCATCGGCATCGGTCTCAACGTCAACACCGAACGAGAAAGCTTTCCGGAGGAGATCCGTGAGATCGCCACTTCGCTGGCCGCAGAGGCCGGCCGTCCCTTCGATCGTGCCCCCCTCTTGGCGGCTCTTTTGTCCGAGCTTGAAGCCCATGCAGACGCAATCCTCACCCGGCCGCCTGAAACGTTTCTGAGCGGATATGCCAGGCTCTGTTCCACGCTAGGACGCCGTGTCAGGGTCTCCTTAGCCGATGGCAAGACGATCGAGGGACAGGCAGATTCCCTCGCACCGGATGGCTCGCTTCGGATTATCCGCGATCAGGTCCAGGGCGGAGGCCTGCTCGAAGTGCGCGCCGGGGACATCATCCACTTGCGCTAAGAGGACGTGACGGGTGACAGGTGACGCGTGACAAATAACGGGTACTGAGTCCGCGTCTCGTTTTACCCGTCACCCATCACTCGTCACGAGGCTTCCATGCTGCTCACCATCGACATCGGCAACTCCAACGTGGTCTGGGGTCTGTTCCAGCAGCAAGTCTTGACCGGACCCTGGCGCCTCCCCACCGATCGCAATCACACCGCCGCTGAATACGAGGCTTGCATCCTCGACCAACTCAGGGTCGCCGGCATCACAGCCGATCAGGTGACGGACGTGATCCTCTGCAGCGTCGTGCCGTCGCTGACCCCGGTCTTCGAGCAGCTGGCCGTCACCTGTTTTCACCGGCCCGCCCTCGTCGTATCATCCCAGATGGATACCGGCCTCACGCTCCGTTACACCAACCCGATGGAGCTTGGGACCGATCGCCTGGCCAATGCCGCCGCTGCCTATGATCGGTACAAGACCTCCCTTGTCGTGGTGGACCTCGGCACGGCGACAACCTTTTGCGTCATCACGCAGTCGGGAGACTATCTGGGCGGCGCCATCGCGCCGGGCCTAGGGATCGCCGCCGAAGCCTTATGCTCCCGAACCGCGCAATTACCCACCGTCGACTTAGTCCCTCCCAAGACGGTGATCGGCCGCGATACTCGCAGCAGTATCCAGTCAGGCCTCATCATCGGCCATGCCGGTCTCGTCGATACCATCGCCACACGCATGCAGGACGAGCTCGGCCAGAAAGCCTTCGTCGTCGCCACGGGCGGTTTTTCCTCGATCGTCGCACCGGAATCCCGCACGATCCAGGAGGTCCGTCCTCACCTGACGCTCGAAGGGCTTGAACTCCTTTACCGACGGTCCCGCAACGCATAATCCCACTCGTTAGCTGTTTGCCTGCCTCTCGACACAGCCATCTCAAGCATATTTTCAAACAAAAATGGGCCAACCGGTTGACTTTATGGTCCCGGTGGCTATCTCACGCCCATACCAGTGTGACTCATGGCAAGACAAGAAGAAAATACACATAAAGTCAGCGGCTTAGAATCTTTCGACGCGAGCGAATCGGCTCCTGAAAACAGAGGAGCAGAGACGAACGATGAGCGGGACGAATTGACTGAACTGAAGCAGACCCTCGCCTCCAAAACCGACGAGGCCCAGGCGCTTCAAGACAAATACCTTCGGCTGGCAGCCGAGTTCGAAAATTACAAACGCTTGGCACAGAAGGAGCAGCGGGAGTTCGCCCGCTTTGCCAACGAGAACATCCTGAAGGAATGGCTTCCCATCGTCGATAATTTGGAACGGGCCATTAAATCGGCCCAGGCAAGTCCGGAGGAGAAACCGAACAACAAGGGGTTGATCCAGGGAGTCGAATTGACCCTCAAGCAATGCCTGGAAGCCCTGGCCAAGTTCGGCGTGAAACAGGTCGCCAGCGTCGGAACGCCATTCGATCCGGCCTGTCACCAAGCCGTGGCCCGTGTCGAGTCCGCCACGGTTCCGGAAAACATGGTCGTGGAGGAATACCAGAGAGGCTATCTCCTGCATGACCGTATCCTGCGAGCTGCAATGGTCACGGTATCCGTCGGCCCGGCTTGCAGTCCCGGCAATGCCGCAGGAGCCAACTGACACGAGGAAAACACCGCGTCATCGAATACTTGATAAAACGCCGGTTGATAAGGCTGTTGTTTTGAGGAAGGAGAGCACACATGGGTAAGGTCATAGGCATCGATCTGGGTACGACGAACTCCTGCGTTTCCATCATGAGCGGCGGAGACCCCGTGGTCATCCCCAATGCCGAAGGCAACCGGACCACTCCCTCAGTCGTCGCCATCACGGACAAGAACGAGCGGCTCGTCGGCCAGATCGCCAAGCGTCAGGCGATCACGAACCCGGAGAACACGATCTTCTCGATCAAGCGGCTCATCGGACGCAAGTTCAACAGCCGCCAGGTCCAGGAAGCCTCCAAGCGTCTGCCCTATAAGGTCGTCCTCGCCGACAACGGGGATGCGCACGTCGAGATCCGGGGCAAGAGCTACAGCCCCGCCGAAGTCTCCGCGATGATCCTCCAAAAAATGAAACAGACCGCCGAGGACTACCTGGGCGAAAAAGTGACGGAAGCGGTCATCACGGTCCCGGCCTACTTTGACGACAGCCAGCGGCAAGCCACCAAGGATGCGGGACAGATCGCGGGCTTGAACGTGCTGCGGATCATCAACGAACCCACAGCCGCCTCGCTGGCCTACGGGTTGGACAAGAAAAAGGACGAGCGGATCGCCGTCTACGACCTGGGCGGCGGCACTTTCGACATTTCCATCCTGGAAATCGGCGAAGGCGTCTTCGAAGTCAAGTCCACCAACGGCGACACCTATCTGGGCGGCGACGACTTCGACCAGCGCATCATGGACTGGCTGGTGGACGAGTTCAAAAAGCAGGAAGGCATCGACTTGCGGAAGGACCGGATGGCTCTGCAGCGCTTGAAAGAAGCCGCCGAACGAGCCAAGATCGAGTTGTCCTCCTCCCAGGAAAGCGAGATCAACCTCCCCTTCGTCACTGCGGACGCCAGCGGACCGAAGCACCTGGTGATGAAACTGACGCGCGCGAAGCTGGAGCAACTGGTGGACGACCTCGTCCAGCGAACGATCGAGCCCTGCCGGAAAGCCCTCTCCGACGCCGGCGTGAGCGCCAAAGACATCAACGAGGTGGTGCTGGTGGGCGGCATGACCCGCATGCCGAAGGTCATCGAGAAGGTGCGGGAGTTCTTCGGCAAGGAACCGCACAAAGGGGTCAATCCGGACGAGGTCGTGGCGATCGGCGCCGGTATCCAGGGCGGCGTGTTGAAGGGCGAGGTCAAGGACGTCCTGCTGCTGGACGTCACCCCGCTCACGCTGGGCATCGAAACGCTGGGCGGCATCTTCACGCACCTGATCGACCGCAATACGACGATCCCCTCCAAGAAGAGCCAGATTTTCTCCACCGCAGCCGACAACCAAAGCGCGGTGACGATCCGGGTCTTCCAGGGCGAGCGCGAAATGGCCAACGACAACAAATTGCTCGGCCAGTTCGATCTGGTCGGCATTCCGCCGGCCCCACGGGGCATGCCGCAGGTCGAGGTGACCTTCGACATCGACGCCAACGGCATCGTCCACGTGTCGGCCAAGGACCTGGGCACGCAGAAGGAGCAGTCCATCAAGATCACCGCTTCCAGCGGCCTCAGCAAAGACGAGATCGAAAAGATGGTCAAGGAAGGCCAGGCCCATACGGATGAGGACAAGAAGCGGAGACGGTTGGCCGAAACCAGAAACCAGGCGGACAACCTCATCTACGGGACCGAGAAGAACCTGACCGAACACGGCGACAAGATCGGCGAGGACGACAAGACCAAGATCAAGGACGCCATTGCGGCAACCCGCAAGACGATGGAAGGCGACGATCCGGCGGCCATCGAGTCGGCGATCCAGACGCTGACTACCGCCTCGCACAAGCTGGCCGAGGAAATGTACAAAAAAGCCTCCACCGCGGCGGGGGGAACGGGCGATGCCGGCGCTCAGACCGGTCCGGACGGTCACGGGGACGGGGCCGGGAAGACCGACGAGAAGGTCGTGGACGCCGAGTTCGAGGAAGTCGACAAAGACAAAAAGTAAACACGCTCTCAGCCGTCAGCTTTCAGCAGGACGATCGAGGAGTCCCATATCTTCGACTTGTTCCTCTTTGCTTCCCCAGAAGCTGATCGCTGAAGGCTGATTGCTTCCGGCAATGGTTCCACGTGGCAAAACGCGATTACTACGAAACACTCGGTGTTGACCGCACTGCGTCAGAGGACGAAGTCAAGAAGGCGTTCCGTAAGCTCGCCCGCCAGCACCACCCGGACCTCCACAGCGGCGACCACCAGAAAAAAACCGCGGAAGAGAAGTTCAAGGAAATCAACGAAGCCTACGAGGTCCTGAGCGATCAGCAGAAGCGGCAACGCTATGACATGTTCGGACATGCCGGCGCGCAGCAGGGAGGCGGCGGGGCCGAGGGATTCGACTTCGGGCGGGGCGGCTTCGGCGACGTCTTCAACGACATCTTCGAGGACTTCTTCGGCGGCGCGCGCAGGGGACAGCGCGCGGAGCGGGGCGCCGATCTCCAATATAACCTGGAACTCTCCTTCGATGAGGCGGTCTACGGCAAAGACGCCAAGCTGAAAATCCCCCGATGGGAACCCTGCCGCGACTGCAAAGGGACCGGGGCCAAGACCGCCGCAGGCTTGAAAGTCTGCAGCAGTTGCAAAGGAGTCGGCCAGCTCCGCTTCCAGCAGGGCTTCTTCAGCGTCAGCCGCCCCTGCCACCAGTGCGAAGGAGCCGGCCAGATCATCTCGGACCCCTGTGGAACCTGCCGCGGCCGGAAACGGGTCTACAAAGAGCGGATGCTGTCGGTGACCATTCCAGCCGGCATTGAATCCGGCATGCGCCTCCGCCTGGCCAACGAAGGCGAGCACGGCGAAAGCGGCGGCCCTCCCGGCGACCTCTACGTCGCCGTCTCGGTCAAGCCCCACCCGATTTTCACCAGGAAGGGCAACGACATCGTCTGTGACGTTCCGGTCAGCTTCGTGACGGCCGTGCTCGGCGGCAAGGTGGAGATTCCGACCCTCAAAGGCGATACGATCATCAAGGTTCCCGCCGGCACGCAGCACGACAAGGCCCTCCGCCTGAAAGGGCTGGGCGCCCCCAGCCTGAAGGGACAGGACACCGGCGACCAGGTCATGAAGATCAAGATTCAAATCCCCACCAAGCTGACCGCCAGGCAGAAGGAACTGATGACGGAATTCGCGAAGGAAAGCGGCATGAGCATGGACCAGGACGGGGACGGATTTTTCGATAAAATGAAAACGCTCTTCGAGTGATGGCCGATTCCGTGATGCGTCCGTCAAGCGTTGTGCTCTGACGAATCATCCCTCACGCGCTCGCCTATGCCGGTCTTCTTCGTCACCGCCGATCAGATTCAGAACGGCACCGTCACGATTACCGGCCCCCTCTGCGACCACTTGCGGGCCAGCCTCCGTCTCCGCGTCGGCGAAACCATCTGGCTCGGAGACGAGCGGCGGCAACGCTACCTGATCAACACCACACACCTCGATCGGCGATCGGTCACGGGGCAGGTCCTAGAGCAGATTGCCGGTCCCGCCCAGGTCCATCCCTCCGTCATCCTCGGACAGACCCTGCTCAAAGGAGATCGGATGGACTGGATCATTCAAAAAGCCACCGAGCTCGGCATGGCCTCCCTGGTTCCCATCGTGACAAGCCATACCGTGGTACGGCCGCGAACGGATCGGCACAGCTCCCAGCAGGATCGTTGGCAGAAGATCGCCCTTGAGGCGTCTCAGCAGTCCGAACGTTGGGAAGTTCCGACAATCGCGGGCCCTTGCGACACGGCGACCTTCTTCGAAACCCAGCAGCAGACCTCGTGTCGATTGATCCTGAGCGAGCGATCGGACGGCCAGAGTCTCGCCACGGTGGCATTGCCCTCGAAACCGGACGAGAGCGTGTTGGTCGCGGTAGGCCCGGAAGGCGGCTGGACGAAGGAGGAACTCGGCCAAGCCCAGACATGCGGTTTCCTGCCGGTCACCCTGGGAAAACGGATTTTGCGGGCCGAAACCGCAGCCCTGGCGTCGTTGAGCGTAATCCAGAGTCGGCTGGGAGAGCTGGGATGAGTGAAAATTTAGAGTTGAGAGTTTTTAGTTTTGAGTTGGAATATCCCCTAACTCAAAACTTTTAACTAAAAACTCTCAACTCACATTTCGGCGCGCTATTGCGCCGAAATGTGCAGGATCGTTCCCCGTTCTCCGCTGGCCCATCCGCGACCATGATCTGGAAACGTCAAGCCATAGAGAACGGCTTTCGTTCCGTTCTCCTGTTCGACCCAGGTAAAGCCCGCATCGGTCGTGCGAAAGATGCTCCCCCGCTCCCCCACAGCCCATCCTGATTTGAAATCGGTAAAACGGATTCTGAGCAAGTCGGTCGGTCTGGAACAAGTCTTGATGCAGGCGAGGGTCCGATCGACCCACTGCTTGCCTCCGTTGACGGTCTGGAACATCGCGCCTTCGTTGCCGACCACCCAGCCGTTCAGCGGATCGGCAAAGAACACATCGAAGAGGGTCGCCGAGCTGGGGGTCTCCTGGGCAACCCAGGCGGCCCCTCCGTCATCGGTGGCCAGCACGGTCCCCAAGGCTCCCGATACCCGCCCGTACTGCCGATCCACAAAATGGACCGCATAGAGCACGGCGTTGGTTCCGCTGGCCTGGTCCCTCCAGTGGAGCCCTCCGTCCTCCGTATGAAGGATCGTGCCGCCTGCCCCGACAGCCCAGCCTAAAGAAGGTGTCAGGAAGTAGAGCCCGTACAGCGCCGATTGTGTCCCGCTGTTCTGCGGCGTCCATTTCCCGCCTCCATCGCTGGAATGGAGGATGGTTCCGTTTGAGCCGACCACCCAGCCGTGGAGACGATTCGCGAAGAAGACCCCGGTCAGCAAGGCTCCGGTCCCGCTTGGAACGGGTTTCCACCGCTTGCCTCCATCGACGGTCCGCAGGATCACGCCCCCTCCCCCGACCGCCCAACCGGCCTGCACATCACGAAAATACACCCCCATGAGAGTGGTTTCGGTTCCGCTCTTCTGGACCTGCGAGACCGCTGTGGCCTCAGCGGCCCACAACGAACTCTGTGCGAGCACGTTGAGCAAGACCGCCAGCACGATTGCGACGACCGTCGAACATCGAGACGTCATGGTTCAGTCCCGACCCGGGTCTGGATTCCCGAAATAGCCCGGGTCCGGAAGCCCCTTGCGCTGGATGGTGAACTGACCGGCATCCACCGTGACCCAGCGCTTGGCGGTGCAGCAGAGGCCGTCCGGCAACAGGTCCCAGGAGCCGCGCCGCACCACCAGAGGACCGGTGCTCGCATCGGATAAGAAGGCCTCGTGTTTTCCAAACCCGAACACGTTGCGCCGAGGCACGCGCACCGTGATCTCCGTATCGCTCCAGGACACCACCATGCCGGCCACGCCGTTGAAGAGCACCTCGCTACGGGCCACGTTCTCGCCCATCTTAATCGGCTCAAAGTCATGGCCCCCTTCGTTCAAGCCGGGTTGAGTGGCCTCGGTGGTCTTGATGAAATTCCCGAAGCCGGACCCCTTGATCGTCACGACCTCATCCAACCCGGCCGTGGCAGGCGAAACGGAATCCACCTTGGGGATGGCCAGGGTGAAGGTCCCCGCTTCCGTCGATACGATTCCTTTCTCCACACAACAGGACCCGTCGGCCTTCGGCACGGCGGCGCCCCGGCGCACCACCACCGGTCCGTTTTTCACGCTAAAGGGAACCCAGACATCGATCTTGTCGTCGTGCCACCGATAGATAATGGCGGGCACGCCGCCGATCTCCACGCCGTTGTCGCCTTTATTGAAGTCGGCAAAGGCATAGGGCGTGGACCCGCTCTCGGAATAATAGCCGAAGTGTTCCCCGGTGATGCGCAGCAGGCTGCCGATGGGCGCACTCGCAGGAAACAGGCCGGTCGCCTTCGGCGCCTCCACCGTAAACTGCCCCATGGTACGCTCCACCTGTCCCAACTTGAGCACCAAGGGACCGCTGACGGCATTCAACGGAACGTGGACGACGAGGGTCGCATCCGTCCACTGCGCCACCGTTGCCGGCCGGCCGCCGATCAGAACGGCATCATCCGGCCTCTTGGCGGCCCCAAAGCCTTTGCCGAACAGCACCACCTTGGTGCCCACCGGCCCGTGCAAAGGGTCCACTTTGATCGAGGGAAGGATGCTGAGGGGCGTCGCATTGCTGATACTGTACTCGACCGGGGCACAGCAGGACCCGTCCGGCAGGGGGTCGGAAGAAGCCAGACGGACCACCACCTCACCCGACGCGGCATTGGCCGGAACTTCGGCTTCGATCTTGTCGTCCCGCCACCTCCGCACCCGAGCCGGCACCCCGCTGATCAGCACATCGTTCACACCGAACATCGTATTGGGGTCCTTGGAGCCGGCCGTATTGCCGAAATGCGCCCCGGTGATCTGAACCACCGTGCCTGGCTCGACCTCGCCCGGCGTCAGGCCTTGAATGGTCGGCCGCAACACCGTAAAGGTCCCCACCTGGACTTTCTTTTTCCCTTTCGTAATCTCCACCGGTCCGCTGCCGGCCCTGAGCGGAACCTTGACCGTCACCACGTCCGGCTCCCACCGCTGGACCAAGGCCGGCACCTGATTGAACAGGACTCGGTTCTCCTGGGTCGATTTGAACCGGCCGAACCCTTGCCCCGTAATGGTCACCGTCGCCCCGGGCGGCGCGGCGTCCGGAGCGAGCGCCGCATCGGCTCGAACGGGACCCAGCCAGCCGGCAACCGGCAAGCCCACACAGAACAAGACAACCAGCCACATTGAAGTACGTCTCCTGGAATCGTAAACGTTAGGACGGGCTCGCACCCGATCGTGACAAACAGCACGACGACTCGGCAGCAGTGCGAGACGAGTCATGAAGGCCGGAACGAGCACGCCATGGAACGCGCGAGTGTCGGGACTATAACAAGCGTCCTTTTTTCCTGTCAAGCGAAGCCCACGTCCAGGCCCTTGCCGTCACGCAATGGAGGCTCTTATAATACCAGACCCATGAAATCGGAACGACCCAGGGCCTCACTCCAAACAATCGGATGCCGCCTCAACCAGGCTGAGACCGCTCTGCTGGCGGACCGTCTGAAGCAGGACGGCTACGATCTCGTGGCACCGGGTCAACCGACTGATCTGCTGGTGCTCAACACCTGCTCCGTCACAGACCATGCAGAATCGGACTGCCGATACCTCGTGCGACGCACGCTGCACCAATCCCCTCATGCGTTCGTCGCCGTGACCGGCTGCTATGCCCAGACCGGCGCCGAGGCCCTCAGCCGGATGCCCGGCATCGACCTGATCGTGGGGACCCAGTTCAAGATGGAGCTGCCGAATTTACTCCCCCCGCCGCATGCCCTCCGCAAGCAGCCGGCCCCACACCTGTCACACACCAGAACCCTCGATCGCGACGACTTCGTCCTACCCGGAACCGGCGACTACGACTCCAAACGGGCAAACCTGAAAATCCAGGACGGCTGCGACTTCATGTGCTCATTCTGCCTCA
>JACQCB010000192.1 GCA_016201805.1 Nitrospirota bacterium
GGTCAGGGTCATGGATGCCTCCTCCTTGAATGACTTACCCGGTTTCTCCGTTCCCTGTCCAGTCATCCGAGAGACGAGGGAGGACCCCGCTTGCGTCACCACACATATGATTTAGCCTGCGCACAGGGTACAATGTCCGTGCAATCAGGAGTCCGGCCCCATGTCCATACAGTGGTTTCCCGGTCACATGAATGCGGCGCGCAAGGAAGCGGCCAAGACGATGGAAGTCATCGACGTCGTCATCGAAGTGCTGGATGCGCGCATGCCCGGCACGAGCTGTAACGCGATCATCGAGGAACTGCGCCTGCACCGCCGGCGTCCCTGCCTGAAAATCCTCAACAAGGCCGACCTGGCCGACCCCGCCGTCACCCAAGCCTGGCTCGACTGGTACAACCGGCAACCGGACGTGAAAGCCGTGGCCCTATCCTGTCACCAAGCCGGCCAGGCCGCCAAGGTCCCCGGCCTGTGCCAGACGCTCGCCCCGCATCGCAACAGCACCGCCAAGCCGCTGCGCATGCTGATCATGGGCATCCCCAACGTCGGCAAATCGACGCTGATGAATGCGCTGCTCAAACGCCGCGTCGCCCCTGTGGGAAACGAACCCGCCGTGACCAAGTCGCAACAGCGACACGTCCTGAACGACCACATGACGCTCACCGACTCACCCGGGATGGCATGGCCGAAAATCGAGCGCCCTGTCGTGGGGCTCATGCTCGCCGCGATCCACGCGATCGGCCGCAACGCCGTCGTCGATGAAGAAGTCGCCGAGTTTCTCGCCGCCACCCTGCTCTCGCGCTATCCCGCCCTGCTCACCTCGCGCTACGGGTTCGCGGTGGAGGGGCTGGATGGCGCGGGCATCCTCGAAGCCGTCGCAAGAAAGCGTGGCTGCCTCAGGAAAGGTCAGGGCGGCACGCTGGACCGGGAAAAGGCGGCGAGGATACTGCTGGAGGATTACCGCAATGGCGCACTGGGCCGCACCAGCCTGGAGACCCCGCAGACACACGAGGCCCTGCTCACGCTCTAGGAGTGGGTCGCACATCGCACCGTCGGCGCGAGCCCAGAAGCCACAAAGCAACACGAAGCGGTCAGGCTTTCTCTTTTTCGTGGAACAACCGGACGGCGACCTTCTGGCCCTTGATCCTTGTCCGGCCAAGCGCCTCGATGATCCCCCGAGCCAGTTCTTCCGGCACATCCACCAGCGAGAATCGATCCGTCATCTCGATGGCGCCGATCACGTTCGCATTGATGCCGGCCTCGTTCGCAATGGCGCCGACGAGATCTCCCGGCCGGACACCCGCCGTCCGGCCCGCGCCGACATACACCTTGACCATGCCCGCCGATCGGCCTCCCCGGCTTGGCCTGCCTTGCGGTCTTCCCTCGCGGTCTTTCGTCATCGCGCTGCGCGCCCGCTCACCCGACTCCCACGGAGGACGCCGCGCCATCCGGGGCGCCTCGTCGTTACGTCCCCGCACGGCAGGAATCTCGTCCTCCGCCCGCTCACCGCCCTGCGATCGATCGGCCAGCTTCACCGCCGCTGCCGCCACCTCCACCGGATCGAACCGGGCCGTAAGCGACTCGACGACGACGCGGAAACGATCCAGGTCGCCTGCCGCGAGGATCTCCTGAATGGAGGCCTTCATCCGCTCCAGCCGCTTCGCGCGAAGATCGGCGACGGTCGGCACCGCGATTATTTCAATTCTGGATTTCGTGAGCTGCTCGATGTTCCGCATCAACCGCTGTTCGCGTGGTTCGACGAGGGTGACGGCCGCCCCCTCCCGCCCGGCCCGCCCGGTCCGTCCGATGCGGTGGACATAGACCTCGGACGCCGAGGGCACGTCGTAGTTCACCACATGCGACACGTGGGGAATGTCCAGGCCCCTGGCGGCCACGTCCGTCGCCACGAGGAGTTCGATCTGCCCCGCCCGGAATGCCTGCATCACACGATCGCGTTGGGGCTGGCTCAGGCCTCCATGAATGGCCTCGGCCCGGTGCCCGCGTCCGTTCAGCATCGCGGTCAACTCATCGACTTCCAGGCGGGTCCGGCAAAAGACGAGGGCCGACTTCGGGCTCAGCATGGCCAGGACACGGGCCAGGGCCGCCACTTTATAAGGCCTCGTGACGAGGTAGGCAGTCTGGTGCACGCGGGGGGCCGCCCCGGCCTTGACCGGCTCCCGCGCAATCTTGACCTCCACCGGGTCCTTCAAATGACGGCGCGCGATAGACGCGATGCGGGGCGGCATGGTCGCCGAAAACAGCGCCGTCTGCCGGCTGGCGGGAGTCTGCTCAAGAATGGCGTCCAGATCCTCGGCGAATCCCATGTCGAGCATCTCGTCGGCTTCATCCAGCACGACGATGTGCAGATGTTTGAGTTCGAGGGTGCGGCGGCGGATATGATCCAGCGCCCGCCCCGGCGTGGCCACAACGACGTCCACGCCGCGTTTGAGCGCATGGATCTGCGGGCCGATCGCCTGCCCTCCATATAACGCGAGCACCGCGATCCGCAGTTCCTTGCCGTAGCGCTGGACGGCCTCGCTCACTTGCATGGCCAATTCACGCGTCGGCACGAGGATGAGCGCGGAGGGATGACGCCTCGGCGCGTGGGCCACGAGCTGGAGCAGAGGCAGCGTGAAGGCGGCCGTCTTGCCCGTCCCCGTGGCGGCCTGGCCCAGCAGGTCGCGTCCGGCCAAGAGGGGCGGGATGCCCTCCCGCTGGATCGGCGTGGGCTCCTCGTATCCCAAGGTCTCCAGTGTGGTGAGCAAGGTGGCTTCAAGACCCAGCGCCGCGAAGCCGGGGGAGAAGCCTTTCGCTTGCGGCGCCGTGGCCGGCGAAGCCGTGGATGGATGATTCTTGTCTGCTTTCATAGAGTCTCTCTCAGTTCCTTCCTGGGAACGGCACGGAGTGAACAATGGGAAGGGACGGTCACGGTTGAACCAAGCTGTCAGCATACCCGACCGCAGAGAGTCCTCACAAGCCCGGCCCCTCCCCCTCCCGGAACCGCGCCGCGCGTCGCATAGCAGGAGCCGGCCGATCTTGACCTGGCGTTCCCCCCTCGCCTCAGTTACACTCCCAAAACTTGCATGGACTTGAACAGGAGAGACCGATGCGGGAAGAACGGACGCTCAACTATTACACGGTGCTCGAGATCACGCCGACCGCCACGAACGCGGACATCAAAAAGGCCTGGCATGAACAACTCCAGGTCTGGCATCCGGATCGCTTCAACCATGCCCCAGCCCTGCACCGGAAGGCGGAGACCCGCACACAACTGATCAACCAGGCCTATCAAACCCTCAGCGACCCGGCCGCACGCGCACGGTACGATGCCGCCACACAGACCACGCCCTCGACCACGCCGCCCCAACGCCAAGCCCCGGCCGCACACACCACTCCGCCGCCCCGCCCCCAACCGGCCCCGCGATCCCGCCAGGGCCATCGCGGACCCCAGGCGCCCGTGACCCTCTCCCGGCAAGGACACCCCATCATCATGGTGCCGGCCTGTTCCCTGCTCGTGGACAGCCGGGAACACCTCCCCTACACCTTTGCGGGGTTCAGCCGGATCGCCGGGACCACGTCACACACGCTGTCGGCAGGCGACTATGTCATCGAGGAAGCACCGGACTATTTTTGCGTGTTGCGCAAGCGAGTCGAAGAGGTCATGACGGCCTTCTCGAACCCCTCCGGCAATCGCCTGCGGTTCATGCAGGAACTCGAATCGCTCCTCGACATCCCGCATCGGTTTCTGGTGATCGAGGGCCAGCTCCAACACAGCAAGTCCGGGGGGCTGTTGGGCCAATATCAAAAAAACGGCTTGATGGATTTCCTGGATGCCATCACGGCGAGATACGGCATCCAGATTATTTATTCGGACAGTCGGGAAGAAGCGGAAGAACGCGTCGCCAACCTCGCGGCCATGCACTACGCCTACTTCTTCGCCGAACAGCAGGGGTTGGGGCGGTGTCTTAAGGAAGAGGATTTATAGCGGAGGCAGCGTTCCACGGAGGAAGAGGCAGAGGCGGCATGGCCCTTCGCTCCATCACCTCCCGGAA
>JACQCB010000202.1 GCA_016201805.1 Nitrospirota bacterium
CCGGCCTTGGCTTGGGCCTTGTGGAACAACGAGCGGTAGGCCGTCGCATAGGGAATGTTGACCCCGGCCCCTTGCGCGAAGGTCACGCGCTCGTGAAGCGGATGCACCTGCTCCACCTTGCAGAGTGCCTTCTCCGCATAGACGCCGGTGAGCGTGCCCGACGTGTATACGCGGTCGCCGGCCTTGAAGCCCCTGACACCCATTCCCACTGCCTCAATGAGCCCCGCCGCATCTATTCCCGGCGTGTAGGGCATCGGCAATTTCCCGTACGAGCCGGCCCGTATGTAGGTGTCCACAGGATTGACGCCGACGGCCTTGATCCACACGAGGACCTCTCCGGGACCCGGCTGAGGATCCGGCACCGTCTCCTGCTTCATGACGTCCGGTTCACCGAACTGATGGACCCTGATCGCCTTCATGGTTGCCTCCTGACTTGATGTCCCTACAGACACAACGGCTTGGTCGGTGATAAGACCGCCGTTGGATCATTCTTCCAGATGGCCGCATCGGCATCCACGTAGAGTTCCACTTCGTTGCCGTCCGGGTCCTGCAAATAGAGGCTCTGACTCACAGTATGGTCGCTCATGCCGCCGATCGAGACCCCTGCCCGTTCCAGTTCCTGTTTGGCAGCCCGCAATTCGTCCAGGCTGTCTCCGATCTTGATCCCGATATGGTAGAGCCCCAGCCGGCGACCCGGCGGCGAGGCTGGCGCCTCGCCGACCTGTATCAGGAGCAGTTCATGGTGCGTCCGGCCGGACGTGAGCGCCGACGCCGCACCGTTGAAGATCCGCCCGACTTCTTGGAATCCCAACAAATCACGATAGAACGCCAGCGACCGTTCGAGGTCCCTGACGTAAAACACTACATGACCGAGATAATGGGCCTTCATGTTCACCCTCCCGCTCATTCTCTGCCCGAATACCGGCGGCGACGGATAGCACGAATCCTGTAGAATGTGCGCATGACACACAGGCTGCAACGGTCTCCCTCTGTTCAGGACACGGCGGCGTTACCCTTGTTACAGCTGACCGGCTTGTCCACTCTTCCAACCCGGAAGCGGATGCTCCGCGCCTTTCTTACCGGTGATCCGGCTGCGGAAGGCATCTTCTATGCGGCGGTGACAACCACCGGCATCTTCTGTCGTCCGACCTGTCCCGCGCGAAAACCCGATCCGCGCAACATCGAGTTCTTCGCCACTGCGAGCGAGGCGTTCCACAGTGGCTACCGACCGTGCAAACGATGTCGCCCCATGGACGTTGCACGACACCCGCCTGCGCTTGTTGAGCGCTTGCGCGACGCCGTTGAGCGGAACCTTGCCGGACGCCTGACCGACAAGGACCTGGCCGCGATGGGCATCGAGCCGTCGACTGCCCGTCGGCAATTCAAACAATACACCGGGGTGACGTTTCATGCGTACTATCGCGCCCGTCGAATGGGTCTTGCGCTGCACGACGTCCGCAACGGGCGCGATTTCCTCGACATCCAGCTTGACCGAGGATTTGAGTCGGCCAGCGCATTCCGTGACGCATTCACCAAAACGTTCGGTGTTCCCCCCAGCAAGGCCAAGGACAGGGACTGTCTCCTCGCTCGCCGGCTCGAGACTCCGCTCGGCACGATGCTGGCCCTCGCAAACGATCAGGGCCTGTATCTGCTCGATTTTGTCGATCGGCGAGGCCTCGATCGCAAACTGCTGACGCTCCGCACGCGCCTGCACTATGCGATTGTGCCGGGCAACAACGAGCCTCTCGATACCATTGCGACTCAGCTTCGTCGATATTTCTCAGGCGAGTCGCTCGCCTTTGATGTGCCGCTCGTCCCCATTGGTTCGCCTTGGGAACAACGGGTGTGGCGCCACTTGCTCACCATTCCACCAGGACGGACGAAATCCTACTCCCAGATGGCCGAAGAGTTGGGACACCCCGATGCTCGTCGCGCTGTCGGCCGCGCGAACGGCATGAACTACTTGGCCATCGTCATTCCTTGCCACCGTGTCATCCGCGCCGACGGTTCGCTCTGTGGGTACGGCGGCGGCCTCTGGCGCAAGCAATGGCTGCTCGAACATGAGCGTCACAGCCTCTTTCCATCTTCCCGGTGATGCGGCAGATGCTTTACGAGACGAACTTGATCCCGACTTTCTGCACTTCCTGATAGGGCAGGAGCCACACCAACGATTCGTCGCTGAGATCGCCCACCTGAATACGATTGCCCCAGGGATCACGGAAGTCACATCGGAAGTCAGGGTGCAGTTTCAGTTTATATTTCTTGGTGAGCTTCCGCCGCACCTCTTTGATCTGGGCCTCGTCGCGCACCATAAGACCGAAGTGCTTGACGCGATCCGGCTGGAGCGTTTCCACCTCAAAGATGGCGAGGAACTGATGCTCGCCCAGTTTGCACCAGGCCGCCCCTTCGCCGCCTCGCAGCATCTTCAGGCCGAACACATCCGAGTAGAACTTGACGGCCTTTCGGGCATCGGTCACCTCGATGACCACGTGATTGCATCCGTAGACCTGGACAGCCATAGTCACCCCTCCTTTCCGCCCATTTCCCAAATCAACACCTCCGCGCCGGTGGGGGCAGCCGCCGTCAAGCGGAGCGGGTCGGACATCGTCAAGCGCACCGCGTCGCCGGGAGCGAGGGCGCCGGCCCCTTCCAGCATCGCAGAGCCTTTCGCCACATACAGGTGGACCGACCGTGCGTCCGGCAAGGAGACGGTCTCGCCGGATTTGAGCCGCCCGCCCCACAGGACCGCCCCGCGCTGGCGAATGGAGATGGCCGCGTGGTGCCCACGGCCGGATGCAATCGGCACGAGCCCGCCTTTCTCTAGCTGGCCATTGATGTCAAGCTGCTCGTAGCCTGGATTGATACGTTCTGTGTCCGGCCGCACCCACATTTGAATGAGGTGCAGATCCTGATCGTTCCTGGGGTTCATCTCGGAGTGCCAGATGCCGGTGCCCGCGCTCATGCGTTGGGCCAAGCCCGGATAGATGATCCCGCGGTTTCCCTCGGAGTCCTTGTGTTCGACCTCTCCCTCAAGCACCCAGGTGACGATCTCCATATCCTGATGCGGATGAGTGCGGAAGCCCGTGCCGGCTTTGATGACATCGTCGTTGCTGACCAACAGCAGCCCGTGGTGGGTATTCGCCGGGTCATAATGGCCGCCGAAGCTGAAACTGTGCCGGGAGTCCAGCCAGTCGATCTTCGTGTGAAACCGCTCACCGCCTCGTCGAATGTCGATGATCGGTGTGCTCATCGTACGGCCCCCTTCCCAACCGAATCGAGGTGTCTCTTGGTCGTCATGGTAGTTCTGGTTAGGATAATGTCAAGGGATGCGCCTTCCGGTATCGTTTGAAGCGACCCGAATAGACCGAACCTCCAGCAAGATCGGCCCCGCGCGAAATCATTACTTTGTGGCCCGTCCGCCCCCTCTGCGTTACAATCATGCCATGAAACACCGGATCAAAAGCGCCGACGACGTCGCCTGGCTTTTGGACCACACCCATGCCTTCCAGGGCGGCCAGGTGGTCGACGTACATATCCACAAGCGGCGTCTCCTGGATGAAGCGACGGGACGCGAGGTCCCGGCCGGGACCGTCATTACCGCCGTGATCCGCTACGACGCGGCGGTCCGCGGGATCGGCGAACATCATACCATCACCCGCGTGGCCAAGCTGCTCATGAGCGGAGCGACCGATTTTTCGATCTTCGAGCAGGAAGGCGCGGACTTTTCGGAGATCGGCGTCATCCACGCGGAAGCGTCCGGCGGACGGTTGCGGTTCTGGTTCGATCCCCACGGCGAGCTCTACGTGATCTGCGACGAGGCCGAGATCGAGGAAGTGTCCACCCCCGGACCGGCCAAGCCGATGCGGTCCGGCATGACCGAATGGACTTTCCAATCCCAGACCGGGAAATTGCCGGCGGCGGCCTGGTTCCTGGAACATCTGGATCGAGCGGGGTTGCCTTGCGCCTGGCGGGCGGTCAAACGTTCCGCCGCCTCCCATCCGACGCTGCGGTGGGAAGGCTACCTGGTGCCGGCTTCCGACCAGGGCCTCCCACAGGGAACCCAGACCAAGCCCAAGAGCGGCATCCACCTGCGGGCGTTCGGCCCGTTGGACGGCTGCAACTTCGTCCTCACCCTCCGTGCCACCGCCCCGCATGAAAACGGCACCGGCCAGCTCCTCATCACCCTCGCCGACCTCATCGCCCGCAGCTTCGCCGGGACGTGCCTGGCCGGCAATCAGATCATGGAAGGCGAGGAATGGCTTGGCGATCCCGGTCTTGGGTCCACCAACCGCATGAGCCAGCCAGAGATCGGGTAACCGTTCGTCAGAAGCAGTAAGGAGGTCGGGTCGCGGGGATCAATTCAAGGAGGGCGCGGAACCGTTCTTCTTGTTCACGCATTCGACGAGGTGCCAGAACCGCAAGGGGTTGACCTTCTCCTTCCGAGCCACCAGCAGCGACGTGCCTTCCAACACGGTGCTCAGCGAGAGATCGGTTCGAAAGCCGATGTGCTTGCAGAGCGGGGAGATCACCTTCTCGACCGCGGCGATCAGCTTGTTGCCGTTGCTGAAGTGGTTGAGCATGATAATCCGCCCCCCAGGCCGGCAGACGCGAATCATCTCGGTGACCACCTTACGGTAGTCCGGGACCGCCGTCACCACGTAGGCGGCCATGACGGTATCGAAGCTGTCGTCGGCGAACTCCATCTGTCCGGCATCCATCCGCGACAATTCGACGTGATCGAGTCCGTGGACCCGCACCCGCTCACGCGCCTTCTCCAGCATCCCGGCCGAGAGGTCGATGCCGACCACCTTGCAGTGGCGGGGATAGAGCGGCAGCGCCAGGCCGGTGCCGACGCCCACCTCCAAAATCCGCTCGTCGTGCCGAATGTCGAGCCGGCGGACCGCCGACTCGCGGGACTCATGGAAAATCTTGCCGAAAATCTGGTCATAGACGCCGGCGTAGTTCGAGTAGACTCGTTCGACTTTCTGTAAATCCATGCGTCCTCCGTCTCCCCGTAATAGCCGCTCCGCAAGGGTCATCGCCTTACTGGAAAGAGCGTGTTCATGTATCGGCGGGGAGGCTCAACCGAGGCGGGAAACCCGAACTAGAGTACCGTGATGAAGAAGGCCCGCCTGAGAAAAAAGCTGGATTACTGTAACGAAGTTCCTGGCAAGAGTCAACCGAGCCGCCCACGGGCCAGCGCCGCCGGGCGAGGATTCGCGCGCCTTTCGTCGGGGCCTTCGGTGTGGTATCGTGCCGTGCTATGTTGCTGGCGGGACTCTTCGGAGGATTCTTGTTTTTGATGCTGGTACTGGGCGACTGGCTGCACTTCTCCAGCCTGCGGCCGTCGGCCGCCCGGTACGGCTGCCGCATCGCAAGGACGGAGGACCGGCTGCCTCTGGTGTCTGTTACGAAACTGACGACACAGTTCGGCAGCACCGGCCTGCTCCGATTCCCCCACGGCGCCGCGCGCCTGTTTCCGGACGAACGGCAACTGGTGCTGCGTCCGCAGCGCCGACTCAGGACCGCCTGGCCCATGAAAGGCTTCATCGAACTGGAAGCGGAGGGGGAGAGCACCAAGCTAGTCTGTCACAAGTTGATCCCCTGGTCCTCAGCCATCCTCACTCTCGTCTGGTTCCTCACGGTCGGCATCGGAACCTTGGCCTTCGTCGTCCTGTACCTGACCGATGGAGGTCTCGCCTCGCTCAGCAGTATCATGATGGGATTGGGCATCCTCGGCATCGGTTTGCTGGTCGTTGCCTTCGGCCTCGTCACCGTGGTCTTTGCCTATCGGATGGAAGACCACCGTCTCGCGCAAGCGTATCAGGACTTGCGAGAGGCGCTGGGGCAAGACACGCCCCTGGTATCGTGAAGGATAACCCTAGGGGAGAAACGTCTCCAGAAGAGGCCGGTATTCATCGGGGGGATCGACCTTGCCGGAACGGGCCAGACCGGCGATGAGGCCGCGGTGCTTGAGGCCCAATCCTGAGGCCACGAAGGCCGTCCGGTACTGTGCCCATCGCTGGGCCTCGTCCGCAACGATCTTCGCCCGCTCGTCCGGCGTCAGGGCCTTGAGCGCGGCAATCAGG
>JACQCB010000197.1 GCA_016201805.1 Nitrospirota bacterium
ATCTGTTTCGGGAACCGATCGGAGACCACCTGGAAGACCACACCGTTGCCGAACCCCATCGTCGCAACCGCCAACGTCATGAGCAGAATCGACCAGGTCAGGCCGGGCAGTTGCCCGATGCCGAGAGCGAATCCCGCAATGACCGGAAAAAAGACCAAGAGCACCTTCAATCCGCCGAGACGGTCGGCCAGATAACCGCCGAAGGGCCGCGCCAGGCTGCCGGACAATCCGCAGAGCGCCGTGACAGAACCGGCCGCCAGCAGGTTGAGTCCATACTGGTCATGGTAAAAAATCGGCAGGTAACTGGCAAATCCCACGAACCCGCCGAACGTGATCGCATAAATAAAACACAGCCAGTACATGGAGGGCCGCCGAAAGGCTTCCCCCAGCCTCCGCCGCCAATGATAGCCGCGCTCCTGACGCGGGGGTTTTCCGTCACGCACCAGCCAGGCAAACAGCACGATGGTAAGGAGGATCGGCACAGCCATCAACCCGAAGACGCCGTGCCAGCCGACGGTCTGCGCAAGCCTCGGAGCGAAAAATACCGCCAGTATGATGCCGCTGTTGGCGGAGGCGGCCACGCCCAGAGCCAACCCCTGATGAGCCGGAGGATAGGCGCGGCTGGCAAGAGGAAGCGCCACCGCAAAGCTGCCTCCCGCAATCCCCAGCAGGAGACCGACGCCCAGCATCTGCGGATAGGTCGTCGCTCCGAGCCAGCCCCAGGCCACGGCAAGGAGTTCTCCGCCCAGGATGGCCAAGCCGATTGATTTCGGTCCGACGTAGTCGCTCAAGACTCCGACCGCCACGCGAAGGACGGCGCCCCCCAAGAGCGGCACAGCCACCAGCAGCCCCTTTTGCGTGGCACTCAGTCCGAACTCCTCGGCAATCGACACGCCCAACGCGCCGATCAGGAGCCAGACCATGAAACTGACTTCAAAATGCAGCCAAGCCCCTAGCAACGAAGGCCAGTGCCCGCTGCGCAACGCTCCCGACACTGTCTTCAGCACGTCTCGCTCCTTTGCAATCCCGTTCAAGCCCGCTCGCTCTCCGCGCTCCGGATGCCCCAACATCGACGCGGCGCGTACTATAGTGCAGCCCGTTCACCGCGCGCAAGACGAGGCTATCGCCTCCATGCTTTGTGCTCCTCGCCGGTTCCGTTTATAATCTGGCCTGCATACCCAACAACCAAAGACTCGACACCGATAGGTATTCATGGCCGACCGCCCCAAGGACACGAACGAGGACACAGAAGAATCCGAAGAGATCGAGGACTTGAGCCTTGATCTGGAGGCCGCCGACGTCACGGAGGCTCCCGATCTCCCTCTCCCCCCGGCTGTCAGCGCACCTGCGGCCGGAGACAGCCTGGCCACGGTCGCTCCGGTCACCGCCTTGCAACAATATTTGGCGGAACTGCGGCGCTATCCCTACCTGTCCAAGGAAGAAGAGCTCCAACTCTTTCAAGAATACTACGCCCAAGGCAGCCGCGAAGCCGCCGTCAAACTGATCCTGGCGAACCTGCGGGTGTCGGTGGCGATCGCCTCCGAGTACCTCCACACCGGCGCCGACCAGATGGACCTCATCCAGGAAGGCAATGTCGGCCTCATGCAGGCGATCAAGAAGTTCGACCCGACGAAGAACGTGCGCTTCTACGCCTATGCCGCCTGGTGGGCACGCGCCTACATTCTTCGCTACCTGCTCAACACCTACCGCCTGGTCAAGATCGGCACGACACAGGATCAGCGCAAGCTCTTCTACAATCTCCGGAAGGAAAAGGCCAAGCTCGAACGCCAGGGCTTCGCCCCCGACACGAAGCTGCTGGCGGACCGGCTGCACGTGCGTGAGCGCGACGTGATCGAGATGGACCAGCGCTTGGGCAGTTGGGAATTGTCCCTCGATCAGCCGCTCAACCAGGAATCGGAAGGCACACTGCTGGACATACTGCCGTCCCGAGAGATGCCGGCCGATGAGCAACTGGCAACGACCGAACTACAGACCCTGTTCCGAGCGAAACTGGCCGAATTCACCAAGACGCTGGCCGAGCGGGACGAAGATATCCTCCGCAACCGCATTCTCTCCGAAACCCCCTTGACGCTCGACGACCTCGGCCACAAGTACGGGGTCACCAAAGAACGGACCCGCCAGCTGGAAGCCCGCATCATCAAGCGCTTACGGGACTTCCTCAAGAAAGAGATCAAAGACTTCGACTCCCTGCGTTCCTAAGCCTAAAGGTTTTCTTTTTTATTTATTTCAACAGCTTATACCGCTAAAGTTTTTCCCTCTCCGAGAGAAAGAAAATCTTCCGGCCGGCCCTTGACTTGACCGGTGCAGAGGCTATCTCTCGTGACATCTGCGGGAGTCATCCCAATGCCTCCCATCCAGATGGCCGTTCTTGTCCGTTCATGAAGGATTCTCGGACCAAACAGGGTCAATCAGGCAGTATAGTTAACTTAAAGGAGGGACACAGTATGGGAACGAAGACTGAGGAGAAGAAGTCAGGCGCCACCGCCGCAAAAGGATTCCAGCCGCTCGGCGATCGGGTGTTCATCACCTATACGGAGGAGATGGAGCGCACCGCCGGTGGGATTTACGTGCCGGAAACCGCCAAGGAAAAGCCCCAGCGCGGGACGGTCGAAGCGATCGGCAAGGACGTCAAGAACCTGAAGGTCGGCGATCAGGTCCTCTTCGACAAGTACTCCGGCAGCAAGCTGCGCATCGACGATGAAGATTGCCTCATCCTGAAGGAAGAAGACGTGCTCGGGATCTTCACCAGCTAAGCAGTCACTTACCACACATCTACGACGACACAACGATCAATTGAGGAGGACCTAATGGCAAAGCAACTGTTGTACGGTGATGCGGCGCGGGCCGCCATCCTGAGAGGGGTCAATCAGCTCGCCGATGCGGTGAAGGCCACCCTCGGACCGAAGGGTCGCAACGCGATCCTCGACAAGAAGTTCGGCGCCCCGACCATCACGAAGGACGGCGTGACCGTCGCGAAGGAAGTGGAATTGAAGAACCCGTACGAGAACATGGGCGCCCAACTCGTGCGCGAAGTCGCCAGCAAGACCAGCGACACGGCCGGCGACGGCACCACGACCGCCACGGTGCTCGCACAGGCGATTTACCGCGAAGGCGCCAAGAACATCACCGCCGGCGGCAACCCGATGGAGATCAAGCGCGGAATCGATCGCGCGGTCGAAGTCATCGTCCAGGAACTCAAGAAGCTCAGCAAGCCCTGCCAGGCCAAGACCGAAATCTCACAGGTCGGCACCATTTCGGCCAACAACGACAAGACGATCGGCGACCTGATCGCCGAGGCGATGGAGAAGGTCGGCAAGGACGGCGTCATCACCGTCGAGGAAGCCAAGTCCATGACCACCTCGCTGGACGTGGTCGAGGGCATGCAGTTCGACCGCGGCTACACCTCCCCCTACTTCGTCACCAACGCCGAGCGGATGGAAGCCTCCCTCGAAGAACCCTTCATCCTCATCCACGAAAAGAAGATCAGCGGCATGAAGGACCTCCTGCCCCTCCTGGAGCAGGTCGCCAAGATGGGCAAGCCGCTGGTGCTCCTCGCGGAAGAAGTGGAAGGCGAGGCGCTGGCCACCCTGGTCGTGAACAAGCTGCGCGGCACGCTGAACGTGGCCGCAGTGAAGGCGCCGGGCTTCGGTGATCGCCGCAAGGCCATGCTGGAGGACATTGCGATCCTGACCGGCGGCCAGGTGATTTCGGAAGAATTGGGCCTGAAGCTGGAGAACATCAAGCTCACGGACCTGGGTCGCGCCAAGCGGGTCACGATCGACAAGGACAACACCACGATCGTGGAAGGTTACGGCGATCCCAAGAAGATCGAAGGCCGCGTGAAGCAGATCAAGGCCCAGGTCGAGGAGACCACCAGCGATTACGACCGGGAGAAGCTCCAGGAGCGCCTGGCCAAGATCGTGGGCGGTGTGGCGGTCATCAACGTGGGCGCCGCGACCGAGACCGAAATGAAGGAAAAGAAAGCCCGTGTCGAGGACGCGCTGCACGCCACCAAGGCGGCGGTCGAAGAAGGCATCGTCCCCGGCGGCGGCGTCGCTCTGTTGCGTTGCGCTTCGGCCCTGGATGGGTTGAAGATCGAAGCGGAACAGCAGGTGGGCGTCAACATCGTGCGCCGAGCCCTGGAAGAGCCGATCCGCCAGATCGTCGGGAACGCCGGCGTGGAAGGATCGGTTGTCGTGGACAAGGTCCGGCAGGACAAGAACCCGTCGTTCGGCTTCAACGCAGCCAACGAACAGTACGTGGACATGATCAAGGCCGGGATCATCGATCCGACCAAGGTCACGCGCTGCGCCCTGCAGAACGCGGCCAGCGTGGCGGGCCTGATGCTCACCACCGAGGTCATGATCTCCGAACTGCCGGAAGAGAAGAAGGAAGCGGCCATGCCAGGCGGCGGTCACAGCCACGGCATGGAGGGCATGTACTAAAAGAGAAGAGCAGATGGCTGATGGCTTATAGCAAGAAAGCCGTCGGATGAAGCAAGGGGCCGGGTGGCGAAAGCCAGCCGGCCCTTTTGCTTTTTAGCCCATGACATACAGGAGAGTATATGCTCGAAAGTGAAATTCTCGACTTAGTCCGCCGAAAGACCGAGACGGCAAACGTTGACTACAAAGCAGGATTTGAATGGAGGAAGGAAAACAAGGACCTTCAACTTGGACTCCTACGCGACATGATGGCGATGGCCAATACTCGCGACGGTGGCACGATTCTGCTCGGCGTCGAGGATGGAACCTATAACCTAGCCGGCGTGTCGAAGACGATTCTGGAATCCCTTGACCAAACAGACATCGGACAGATGCTTCACAAATATTCTGAGCCGAAAGTTAATTACGAAGCTCAGAAGGCTACGGCTGATGGCAAAGACATTGTGGTGATTCGAGTCTCAGAATTTGAGGAGGTCCCTGTTATCTGTACAGAGACGCTCTATGGAAAGGATCCTACGAAGCCGATTCTCAGACGCGGGGCTCTATATATTCGGACTACAGCTGCGCAGACTGAAGAGATCTGCACCGGCGAAGAGATGCGGGAGTTGCTAAGCCGTGCCATGCTAAAGCGTGGGGATGAACTTCTGCGCTCAATCGAACAGGTGATAAAGGGTAAGCCTATTGTTCCAACCGAGGACACCATCAACCGGTATCAAGCCGAACTTGCCGAAACCGACCAGTGGCTCCGTCAGGTCCTTCAAAAGGGATTCTTGAACAGTCCCCACTGGGAACTTGTCGCATATCCGACCCAATACGAGGCTAACCGAATTGCCGAACTACCCAAACTTGAACAATTAGTGAGAGAGTCGCAGGTCAGCCTTAGAGGATGGTCCTTTCCCTATGTCGGGAACAGGAGCGAGACCTCGATGTTCAATTTCGGATATCAAGGCTATGCAGACTGGGACGAAAAGCGAGAGGGCTTTCGTCTTTACAAGAGCGGTTTGTTTGTCTGGAAGCACACCCTGCGGGAAGATCTGAGAGACGCAAAAACGGAAGCTGGAAAGCGTACCCTCTCCTTCATTAACGCCATCTATTCCTTAACCGAACACATGCTTTTCTTAAAACGCTTCTACGAGTCACTCCCGACCATTAACCATGTCCGTATTGTTGTCCGACTGATTGGGTGTCGCGATAGAGTCCTGGCATCCTTCGACCATTCGGTCCATCTTCCCGATTGGTATGAGTGTCGCGACGATGTGATTATCTTCGAGCAGGACTTCAAAGTTGTAGATCTGCGAGCAGCCGCCGAGAAAATCGCACGGATCATCGCACAGCATATCTTCCATGTCTTTAATTGGACCGATGTCTCCGACGATGTTATAGCTCAGTGGCAAGACCAGCTCCTTGCGCGCGTTAGGCGGACGAGGTCAAGCTAACCCCCATAGATTTGTAGCCGGGGCTGTGAGGCTTGCGGAGCGCTATCAGAGGCGCATGGTGAATCGCTCAGTGGAAGCGGCGGCGTCTTGTGGCGCCTGCTGTTCGAAGCTGCGTTTGGCGAAGCTGTGACGCAGCAAGTTCAGGCGCCAAGCCGCCGCGAAACGTTGAGCGATCCGTGCGACTCTGCCTTCTGAGCGGAGCAAGTCTCGCCGCCCCGGCTGCTCGGTTGATTCGTATCCGTTTCTGGACGTCAGGAGTGCTTCTTCAGCGCGGCTTTGAGGAGGCGGGACTTGGCGGGATCGGCGAAGAGGTCGCGGAAGGTGCCGTTGACGAGCGCGGTATGCCGCCGATGGGCCTCCGCAAACTTGGCGCGACTGGCTGCTCGATCCTTGCTCCCGTAGCCGAGCCGGACCGCACAGTGCGCCAACTCATCATCCGCCTCCGGCAGCGCATGCGTCTGTAGATCGTGCACCATC
>JACQCB010000018.1 GCA_016201805.1 Nitrospirota bacterium
GGCTCGTCCGGCAACAGGCCACTGCCTCGTCGTATTTGTGTTGCACCGCGTAGGTCCGGCCTATCATGCGCCACGCATCCGCAATGCCGCCCTGATTGTCGAGCCGACGCATCAACCCCAGGGACTGTTCGTAGTACTTCAGGGCCGCATCGCACTGGCCCGTCTCGCGTGCCACCAGCCCCAGGTCGGAGTAGAGCACCGCCAGCCCCGCCTCGTCGCCAGCCTTCTGCATGATATCCAGCGCTTCCAGGTAATAGGCCCGCGCGCGGTCCCATTCGCCGGCATCGGCTCGGAGGTTGCCCAGGTTGGCCAGGGTCGTCCCGATGCCGCGATCGTCGCCCAGGATCTTCTGTAGTTCCAGGACCTCCTGGTAATAGGCCAGCGCCTGTTCGCGACGGCCGCTGACGGCGCAGATATTGCCCAAGTTCCCCAGCGTGGCCGCCAAAGCCCGCCGGTCCCCGCTAAGCCGGTCGCACTCCAGGGCCTTGGCGTAACAGACGTAGGCCTCGGTGTAGGCGCCGCGAGAAAAATGCTCGTTGCCGTGGCGGTTGAGTTGTTCGGAAGTGCTGTGGATCATGGCCGCAACCGTCACGCTTGCAGGGCTCGTTCCACCGCAACCTTCGCGCCGGTCAGGATCGAAGCCCCATCGCCCACAAGAATCGCATCGAACTGATACTTTAAAAGCCGCCTGAGCCCCTCGCGCGCCTTTGCCGCATCCGCATACTTGTCGGCCGGCAACATCGAGAGCGCCCCGGCCGGCTTGCCGATCAGCGCATCGCCCACGATCATGACACCCGCCCCCTGCTGGATGAAGAGCGCCATTTCCCCAGGCGATTTCTGATCTTTGAGGTGCACGGCCCAGATGCCGCCCGGAAGCAATTCGCCGTCCTTGTAGGTCTTGTCGGCCTGGATCGTCATCTGCGTCGCATCGGGTTCCGGGACTAGGACCCGGCAGCCGAAGTCAGCGCGACAGGCCGCCGCCTCCCGCTCATGGTCCCGGTTCGTGCACAGCAGATAATCCACTGCGCCGCCTTTCCGGATCAGCAGCGTGGCCTCACCCGTCATGGGCGGCGGGTCCACGAGCACTCGATGTTCCCCCACGGTCAGAAAAAGACCGTTGAAGTCGAGCTGCTTCTCTTGCGAGAACCAAGACCACTGCCAGATGCCGGGAAGCAGGAGCTTCATAAGAAAAGAGCTTATAGCTGATAGCTAATGGCCGATAGCTGCTATGCTTCCGTTTTCCAGTCCGATCGCCTCACGTCTTCTACAGCGACGCGACCGCATCCTTCACGACCTTGGTCACCTTGGCTAGGATGTCGGCTTCTTCAGGAAGATCGACGATGTCGTCTTCGGGTATGGTGATGAACTTTCGGTTGGCGCCTTTGGTGAGCGAGATCAGAAACAGGCCGTTCGACGGGGTGACGGGAACGACGACTTGCACCGATTGGTCGATGCCGCGCACCAGTTCAAGAAACTTCTGCTTGCCCGCTTCCATCTCATCCATGTTGTCCTTTATCCGCTCTGTTCACATGCCAGGCAACGCGGCGAAGACCTGGTTACAGCCCTTTGCCGTTTCCGCCGGCCAGCAGCTTGTTCACTTCCTGCAGGATCACGTCCGCGCCGGCCAAGTCCATGTTGCCGACCCGCTGCCACCGGATGACTCCCTCTTGGTCGATGAGGTAGACATTGGGAATGAACTTCCCGCCGCCGTAGAGCTTGTCAGTCGTCTTGTTCGGATCGATCAGGTAGGGATAGGTCACCTTCACCGGAAAGGCCGAGAGAAACTCCGTCACCGCCTTCTTCGAATCGCCGGAAGAGTTCACGCCCAGGACCGCCACGTCCTTCCCCCTCGTCGCCTCGTAGACTTTTTGCAGGTTCGTGCCCTGCATCATGCAGGGTTCGCAGATGTGAAACAGCCCCAGCACCACCACTTTCCCCTTGAAGCTCTCCAACGAGACCGCCTCCCCGCTGAGCGCCGTCAAGGTAAAACCGGGAGCCTTCTCGCCGACCTTAAAGTAGCTCTTGGCCAGTACCGTACCGGCCAGGGCGATCGCCAGGACCGGCACCAGCAACATCGTGATCGTCCGTTTCATGGCAACCTCCATACAAAAACCAGGAACGAATGGCTGATGGCGTATGACGGGAACGCAGAGAAGAGCGGAAAAAGATTTCTCGCTCGAAGCCATCAGCTATTGGCCATATGCCATATGCTCCGTCTTCTGCGGCTATCCTAGCACGCGGGAATTTTCAGGGGCAACTGCAATAACGGCGAGAAAACCAGCTAGAAAAGGCCCAATTGCAATTCTTCGGCCTTTGTGAAGGGGATAGGGTACTGCTCCGTGAAACACGCGTTGCAGTAATGCTCGGGGCTCCCCGGAGAGGCCTGGAGCATGCCCTCCAAGCTGAGGTAGACCAGGCTGTCGGCCGTGATGTATTTCCTGATCTCCTGGATCGTATGGCTCGATCCGATGAGTTCCTTGCGGGTCGGCGTATCCACCCCGTAGAAACAGGGGGAGACGATCGGCGGCGAACTGATCCGCATGTGCACTTCCTTCGCGCCAGCCTGCCGGAGCATCTTGACGATCTTGCGGCTCGTCGTCCCCCGCACGATCGAGTCGTCCACCACGATGACGCGCTTGCCCTCCAGCACCTCGGGCACCGCGTTCAGTTTGATCTTGACCCCGAAATGGCGGATGGCTTGTTCCGGCTCGATGAAGGTCCGGCCGACATAGTGGTTCCGGATGAGCCCGTTCTCGAACGGAATCCCGGAACCCTCCGAGTAGCCCAGCGCCGCCGGGACGCCGGAGTCCGGGACCGGGATCACAATGTCGCCCTTCACCTGCGACTCCTTCGCCAACTGCCGGCCCAACGCCTTGCGCGTGAGATACACCACCCGCTCCCCGAAGATCTTGCTGTCCGGCCGCGCGAAGTAGACGTATTCGAACACGCACTTGGCGGGATTCACTTTGACGAACGGCTTGTAGCTTGTCACACCCGCTTGGTTCAGCACGATCAACTCGCCCGGCTCGATCTCGCGGATCGGTTCGGCGCCGATCAGGTCGAAGGCACAGGTCTCCGACGCAACCAGCCAGCTCTCCCGCAGACGCCCGAGACAGAGGGGACGGAACCCGTGGGGGTCCCTCGCGGCAATAATGCCGTCATCCGTCAAGATCACGACCGAGAAGGCGCCCCGCACCTGGCTGAGGGCGTCGATGACGCGGGCCAGCAGGGTGTCCCCGTGGGAATGGGCGATCAAATGGATGATCACCTCGCTGTCGGTCGAAGACTGGAAGATCGCCCCGTAGGCCTCCAGTTCGTTCCGCAACATCGTCGCGTTGATCAGGTTACCGTTGTGCGCCAGGGCCAGGTTCCCGAAGGCGAAGTTGACGGTCAGCGGCTGGACGTTTTTGAGGTTATTGCCTCCGGCAGTGCTGTAGCGGTTGTGGCCGATGGCCATGCGCCCCGGCAGACGTTTGAGTGTCGGCTTGGAGTAGATATCGGCCACGAGTCCCATGCCTTTTTCAACGTGGAAAACATCCCCGTCGGACGAGGCGATGCCGGACCCCTCCTGCCCCCGGTGCTGCAAGGCATAGAGCCCCAGATAGGTCATGTTGGCCGCTTCTTTGTGGTTATAGACGCCGAAGAC
>JACQCB010000038.1 GCA_016201805.1 Nitrospirota bacterium
AATTGCTACAAACAGTGGAATCTGAAAGGGCCAAGACGCTACAGAGCCCTTTCCTTGTCGGCCGTCTTCTCTGTTCTTACTCGATTTGCCGTCCTGGCACATACCTTGTATTACTATTTGGGACGAGAGAGCGTAACCTAGTGATTGTATCAATCCGGCGAGGAATGACGGCCATGATCCGGGTGCGATTTCACGGGCGAGGCGGGCAGGGTGCCAAGACGGCATCGCGCATTCTCGGCACGGCCGCGTTCAAGGAAGGGTTCACGGCTCAGGATTCGCCGATCTACGGGGCGGAGCGCCGTGGCGCGCCGGTGGCCGCCTTCACCCGTTTTACCCGCGGTCCCATACTGGAGCGGGGCTTGATCGCGAGCCCCGACCTCGTCGTCGTGGCCGATGAGACGCTCCTGTCCGATCCCGCGGCGCGTGTGTGTGAGGGAGTGACGGATGCGACAGCCGTGTTCGTCAATACGATGCGAGCGCCGGACGCGCTCCGGAAGGAGAGCGGATGTCCTGGCCGGGTGACCACACTGGACCTGACCGGCTTGGTCCTGGCGAAGCTGGGCAAGGTGGGAGTGTTGAGCGTGGTGCTGGGGGCTGTGGCCGCCCGCTTGGTGGGATTCAGCGCGGAGAGTCTTCGCGCCGCCGTTGCGGAGGAACTTGGTTCGCTGGGGTTGTCTCCGTCGGTGATCGAGCAGGACCATGCCTTGGCCGCCGAGTGTTTTCAGACTGTGCCGGTGGTTCCGGTCGGAGAAGGAGATATGGGCGGAGCCCAACCTGGCCGGCCGGCATCGCTCTGGACCCCGGTCTATGAGCCCCCGACCAAAGGCACGGCACGCATTGCGGCCTGTGCCAATGCGCCGCAGCGGAAGACCGGAGATTGGCGGGTGTTCCGTCCCGTGCTTGAGCCGGAGAAATGCAACGGCTGTGCCCTGTGTTTCGTCTATTGTCCGGAGGCCGCGATCACGCTGACTGCGAACGACCGGCCCGTGATCGATTACGACCATTGCAAGGGCTGCATGCTCTGCGTCGAAGAGTGCCCGACGAAGGCCCTAAAGATCGAACGCGAAGCGACGACCGCAAAGAGCGAATAGCTGAGAGCTTATGGCTACCCACGAAATGATGACCGGCAATCTGGCTGCGGCCTGGGGGGCGAGGCTGGCCGACGTGGATTATGTCCCGGTCTTTCCCATCACGCCGCAGACCGAGATCGTGGAAGCGCTGGCGGGTTGGTGCGACAATGGCGACCTGGCGGCCCGCTTCGTCACGCTGGACTCCGAACATTCGATGATGACGGCCGCCGGGGCCGCCGCTGCCACAGGGGCCAGGGTCTTTACGGCCACCTCGAGTCAGGGACTCCTCTACGCATTCGAAGTTCTCTACACGATCGCCGGCTGGCGGGTGCCGCTGGTCTTGGTGAACGTGTCGAGAGCCCTGGCTTCGCCGATCACCCTGGAGCCGGATCACAACGATGTGCTGGCGGCGCGCGATTCCGGCTTTCTTCAGATTCATGCCGAGACCTGCCAGGAAGTGTTGGACTCGATCCTGATGGCCTATCGGATCGCGGAGGACCCACGGGTCTGTTTGCCGGCGATGGTGAACCTGGATGGCTTCTACCTCTCCTTCACCAGGGAGCCGGTGATGCGCCCGAACCCCGAAGAGGTCCGGGCGTTCCTGCCTCCCTATCGGCCGCCCCATCTGGGCTTGAAGGCCTCGGCCCCTCAAGCGCTGGGCGTGGCCGTGCTCGGCGGGGCGACCTACTCCTACTTCCGCCATCAGATGCACCTGGCGTCGGTCAATGCTCTGACGGTTCATCAAGAAGTTGCAGCGGACTTTGCGCGTCTGTTCGGCCGCCGTTACGATCTGGTCGAGGGCTATCGGCTGGAGGGGGCGGAGGACGTCCTGGTGATGAGCAACGCCTTTGCGTCCAAGGGAAAGGCTGCGGTAGACGCAGCCCGTGCGAGGGGGCGACGGGTCGGCCTCCTGCGGCTGCGGGTGATTCGCCCCTGGCCGGCCGACGCGATCGCCGCAGCTCTCCAGGGACGGCGTGCCGTCGCAGTGCTGGACCAGAACCTCGCGCCGGGACTCGGCGGGATTCTCTTTCAGGAAGTTGCGGCGTCGCTGTGTCACGCTCCGGCTCGTCCCGCCCTCTGTTCCTACATCGGAGGGTTGGGCGGCAAGAATATCTCCGAGGCCGAGTTCGAAACGATCTTTGAACAGACGGCGGAAGCAGGCGTACGGGGCCAGGGGATCGGGCCGGTGTTGCTCTACACGGAGGAAGAGCGGCGCGAGATGGAGCAGTTGTGGACGACCGCAAATAAGAATTGACGATTTGTTCATTGTGTCAATGTTTCATTGGTTCGATCAATAACTCAATCGGCAATGATCCAATCATCAATTCTTTAGTGAACCATGGCCTGGCAACGAGAGACATACAAGAAGATCAAGCAGATTCCTGCGGAGGAGTACGTGCTGCCTGGCACGGCCCTCTGTGCCGGCTGCGGCGGCTTGGAAGCGTTGCGCCTGGCAGCCAAGGTGCTGGGCGAGAAGGTCGTCTACGTGAACGCCGCCGGCTGTTTCACGCTGCTGGCGGTCTATCCCTTCACGCCCTTCAAGGGGTCGTGGCTTTACACGACGATGGGCTCGGCGCCGGCCGGCGCGCAGGGCATTCGGGACGCCTTGGACGTCCTGATTGCGAAGCATCGGTTGTCCAAGGAGGAAGACCTCAAGGTGGTCGTGCTGGCCGGGGACGGATCTTCATACGACATGGCCCTCTCGGCCACCTCCGCCGCCATCTATCGGAATCTGGACTTCTATTATTTTTGCTATGACAACGAAGCCTATGGAAACACCGGCGTGCAACTGTCCTCGGCGACGCCTTATGGAGCGCAGACGTCCACGACCCCCTGTAGCCTGCACCATCCGTCCGGCGCCGTCCGGGAGAAAAAAGATCTCTTCGCCATCTGGCGCGCGCACAAGCCGCCCTACATGGCGACGGTTTCCCCTCGCCATCCTTTGGACTTGGTGGAAAAGTTCGCGCGGGCCGCGCGGTTTGCAGGCCCCAAGCTGTTCCTGGCGCTCTCGGCTTGCCCCACCGGCTGGGGCTTCGATCCCGCCCAGACCACGGAGGTGGCCAGGCTCGCAGTCGAAACCGGCTTTTGGCCGCTCAAGGAGGCGATCCACGGGGAGGTCACGCATACCTACGTGCCCAAGAGACGGCCGGTCGAAGAGTACCTTCGATTACAGGCTCGCTTCCGCCATCTCTTCGAGCCGACGAGGCAGGAGGAAGTTATCCGGCACATCCAGGATCGGGTGACGGCCTATTGGGAACAGGCCTCGGCAGCTTTGCCATGAGCTTTCGTAGGTATCGAACCGCAGTAAGCTTGGACATTCCTGTAGAATCCTGATACCTAGTTTGGGGAAGTGAACCGAGGAGAGAGCTGACCCTTTAACCAAGGAGTGTGCCATGAGCGAGAAAAGTTGTGGAAAGTTGGTGGCGGAGGAATTGGTCCTGGCGATCACTCGGGCGATCGTGTACTCGATCGCGTCGCTGTGCGTCGCTTACATACTGCTGGGCATTCTTCGGCAGGATGCCAAGGAGGCGATCGAGTATGCTGCACAAACTGCGGTCGAGCAAGCGACCAACATGATCCTTTCCGACCGTGACTTTAACAGGGAAATCCTGCCCAAGATCAAGCAAAACGCAAAGGAGGCCATTGAGTACGGGGCCGATGCTCTGAATCGGAAGGCGAGCGGGTCCTCCGATGGCAAGACGAAGAAGTAAGAAGAACGGCATCGAAGGCTGATTCGGTGACGACGGCTTCGTTGGATCGCTGAGCGAGTCCGCGAACAACCAGTCGATGCGTCCTTCGATGGATATTGCACGCTTCTCTCACGATGATGCGCTGAAGGCGCTCGACGCCACGCCGGACGGGCTCTCGCAAGAGGAGGCCCGCCGGCGCCTGGCGCAACACGGCCCGAACAGCCTCCAGGAGATCAAGGGCCCTTCGCTCACGAAGCGGTTTCTCCAGCAGTTCTCCCACTTCCTGGCCATTCTCCTCTGGATTGCGGCAGGCCTGTCATTTCTCGCCGAGACGCTCAAGCCGGGCGAAGGGATGGCCGCGCTGGGCTGGGCCATTCTGGCCGTCATCCTGATCAACGCCGTATTCAGTTTTGTGCAGGAATATAAGGCTGAGCGGGCGGTCCAGGCCTTGCGCGGTCTCTTGCCTGCCACGGCCTGGGTCGTCCGTTCGGGGCAGCATCAACAGATCCCGCGGCGTGAGTTGGTGCCGGGCGATATGCTCCTCCTCGAAGAAGGAGAACAGGTGCCGGCCGATGCGCGGCTGCTGGAGGCGGTCGGGATGCGCGTGGACAATTCATCCCTGACCGGCGAAGCCAAACCCAAGCGCCGAACGGCCGAGCCGGTGACAGGCGGGAA
>JACQCB010000198.1 GCA_016201805.1 Nitrospirota bacterium
ATCAGAAGCCGACGACCGTCGCGGCAAACGAATTTCCATCGCCAAGCTTCGCGACGAACTCGGCTATCGATTTGCGTACCCGGACCTCTATGCCGCGCTGGACGAGTTGGAGTCAACGATGACCGCGGAAGGATGAGCGATGAGCGGCTTGCAGGATCGTAGGTCTCGCCACCTCTCAGTCTGTGACCTTCGGCATCACCCGCTAGCGCAGCAGCCACATGACCGTCAAACACACCAGTAAGTTGTTCACGGCATGGGCGACCATGCCGGGGAGCAGGCTCCCGGTCTTCTCATAGACCCAGGCCCACAAGGCCCCGCTCCACAGCACGCTGACGAATCCCAATACCCCGTAGCCATGTGCGACGGCGAAGATGGCCGCGCTGAGCGTCGCCGAGAGGCCCCAGCCGAATTTCCGCCGGAGGGTCGCAAAGAGCAGGCCCCGGAAAACCAGTTCCTCGAACACCGGCGCAAAGACGACATACTCCAAGAGGCTGACCAATAGAACCGCACCGCCGCCCCAGACCAGATCGCCGTCGAACCACTCCGTCCAGTGACTGGCCAGACCCAGCGAGTCGGCAGCCCGGCCCAGGCCCCATTCCCCAACGAACCCGACCGCCAGGACGGCCGGAACGACGACGGCAAGCCGCTCCCAGCCCGATGGGCCAGGACAGAGACCCAAGCCTTGCGTGAACCCGCGCCCCGCCCGCGAGAACAGGTGCCGTTGAGCCAGGATGAGCAACGGCAGGTTGGTCATCGGAATCGAGATGGCCCGCAACAGCAGGTCCTCCGTCCCAAACGAGAGCCAGCCGAGCACGAACAGGGTTCCGACCGCGCCCCCCCGAACCAGCACCACCACTCCGGCCTTTCCGCGCCACGACGGCGGGATCGGCGCGGTCCCGACTTGCAGCGCGTCAGGAACACGCCATCGCCTCACGACCACCGCCAACGCGAAGGTTCCCAGCAGGAGGCTGCCGAGCTGAACGACGACCAGCCCTCGCGCACGTCCCAGGAGAAACTCATCGCGGCCGGCCCTGGCCTGATCGGTCGCCGCAAGGAACGCGCGGTCGCCGGCTCGTTCCGCCACATGAAACGAGAGCCGGTCGTAAAACCAGCCGCCCGGCAGCAGTTCCGCCAGTTCGGCTTGCAAGGTCTGCGCGTTTGCCGGATCGGGCTTCGGGTCTAGATAGCCTGCCGAGAGCAGCCGCGCGAAGGACGGGAAGGGATCGGGACGGCTCTGCCAGTCGGCCACTTTCCGGCGGACCCGTTCCAGTCGGCCATCCTCCGCTTCCAGAATCACCAGGCTGAGCACATCCCGGGCATCGCCCGAATGCCCGGCCAGTTCCTCGTACCAGTCGATCGCCAGCGCCTTTTCGTTCGCGCTCTCGCTGATCGTAAGTTCGTAGAGCCATCGCTCCCACAAAGGCGCACGAATCAGCGCTTCCTCCATCTCCATCTCGCGGCCGACCATGAGGGCCAGTGCCCGCTCAGGCGACGCAACCCGGTCGAGACGCGGCACGGTGAACTGGAGCCATCCGAACAACACGAGGCCGCCGAGCAGGATCAAGACGGAGAGGCCGGTTAGAAAAGACGAGAAGCGGGAGACCGGCATCGCTCCCTCACGATCGCCCGATGGCGGCACTGCTGTTCCTGCGTCCTCTCCCGATTCCATGGGCGCGCAGTATAGCACGCGCTTTCGAGGCAATGAATCAGAAGACACGAACCGCTGTGAACCGGTGCCTCTCCGCACGACGCTCGGCGCGCTGCTGGCGAAAACACCCACGGTCCGATATACTAACGCGCCTGACGGCCATAGCCGCGCCCGAAGGCCGGCCGCAAGAATGGGTTCGACAGCGACGCCCGCTCCGAGGAAACGATTCGATCTTCGCAGAAAGGGAACGATCGGCCATGAGAACGAACGTCATCTGGGGCATCGTGATCCTCACCTTCGTCCTCCTCGCAGGGATCGGGTACGGAAGCCTCTCCTTCCTGATGAAGAAATCGGACGGGATGGACGCGATTCCTCCGGAAACCGTCGCGGACTACGTCCACGCCATCATCGAGGCGAACCGGACGGTCTATGCGACGGAGATCGTCGACAAACTGCAGGAGAAGGGCATCGCCGAAGCGGCGGAACACTGGCGGCGTGAGAATGCCCTTCCGCTGCCGGCGCAGTTCCTGATCGAGACCGGCCGGCTTGTGGCGGAGAAGGGGAACGGGATCAAGTACCGGCTGGCCAGCCTGACGCCCATTTATGTCTGGAACGCGCCCGCAACGGATTTCGAGCGCAAGGGGCTGGAAGCCATCGCCAAGGACCCGTCGAAACCCTATAGCGGCTTCGTGCACATCGGGCGGGAACGGTATTTCCAAGCCATCTATCCCGACATCGCGGTCGCCCAGGCCTGCGCGGCCTGTCACAATGCGCATCCCAACAGCCCCAGACGCGACTTCAAGCTCAACGATGTCATGGGCGGGGTGGTGATTACGATCCCGATGGGCGGTAACGGATCATGAAGACCCCCCCGACAGCGAGCCGCAGAACATCGGCGTCCATCGCGCTTCGACAGACCCGCGTGATCGACGGCCGCGGCCGCATTCTCGAACGGGCCACGATCCTGATTCAAGACGGCCGGATCGCCGCGGTCGGGACGGAACGACAGGTGTCGGTTCCACGCGGCGCCGTCACGATCGATGCCCGCGGCATGACCGTGCTGCCTGGGCTGATCGACTGCCATGTCCATCTCTGCTTGGGAGCCGACGCGGACGTCGTCCGCGCCATCCGTGAAGAAGACCCGGCCCTGACCCTCCTCAAGGCGGCCCGCTTCGCCCGCCTGACGCTCGAAGCCGGCTTCACGACGGTCCGCGACCTGGGAGCCAGGGACCAGGGAATTTTCGCGCTACAACAGGCCATCGGGACAGGGATCGCGCCGGGCCCGCGCATTCTGGCTGCCGGGCTGGCTATCTGCATGACCGGCGGCCACGCCCGGTTCATCGGCCGCCAGGCTGACGGGCCGGTGGGCGTCGTGCAAGCGGTCCGCGAACAACTGGCGGCCGGCGCGGAGGTTATCAAGTTCATCGCCTCCGGGGGCGTGCTCACGCCCGGCACTTCTCCGGACTGCGCGCAGATGACGTTCGAAGAACTCTCCGCCGGCATGGAGGAGGCCCGCAGAGCCGGCCGCCGAGTCGCCGCCCATGCCCACGGGGCCGAGGGGATGAAAAACGCGGTCCGGGCCGGAGCCCATTCGATCGAGCACGCCACTTTGATGGACGACGAGGCCGCCGACTTGATGCGCGCGCACGGGGTCTTCATGGTCCCCACCCTCTCCGCGCTGGCCACCACGGCCGCCTGCGGCCTGGCTTGCGGCGTGCCGGAGACCGCCGTGAGCAAGGCCAAGACGATGCGGGCGCGGCACGAAGCCAGCTTCAAAAAAGCCCACCGTTCCGGCATCCCCATCGCGCTGGGCACCGATGCCGGGACGCCGTTCAATCATCACGGAGACAATGCGCAGGAATTGGACCGGATGGTCGCGCTGGGCATGAGCCCCATGGAAGCGATCCTGGCCGCGACGTCGTCCGCCGCCACACTCTTGGGCATCGAGCAGTCGGTCGGCACCATCGAGGCGGGCAAGGCAGCGGACCTCCTCGTGGTGGACGGCAACCCCCTCAAGCAGATCGGCTTGCTGCAACGGCGGGAACGGCTGGCCGGCGTCATGCAGGCTGGCCGGTTCGTCAGCGGCCCACTGACAACGATGAACGCGAAACGCTGAAATTTAGTTTTAAGTTTTGAGCGCTCGGTTTTGAGTTCTCAACTCAAAATTCAAAACTCACAACTCAAAACTGCTGTGTTCATCGTTCATCACTCATCGTTCAGCGTTATCTTCTCACGTACAGCAGTTCCAACGCGTTCTGGAAGCCGCTGAGCCGCCCCCGCAAAAATGCCTCCTGAAGCTGGGCCCGCACTGCGTCGGCCTTCCGGTCGTCCGCTTGGGCCGTCACTCCTTGGGACGCCATCATCTGGACCGCCACGTCCAGCAGCCGCTTTTTCCTGATCTCCATCGCCGGGGTCACGAACTCCTTCAGGACTTCCCCCGCCCGCTCCAGCACGATGGGCTCCTTGAACGAATCGTAGCCCTGTCGCGTGACCGTCCGCTCCCGTACGATCTCCAATTCCACTTTGATGCGCTTGAGATCCTTCATCAGGACCGCGAAGATTTCCTTCCGCCCTTCGTCATACAGCTTCTGCGCCATCGCCTCGAGAACAACGGCGGGATCGGGCACGTCCACGGCGGTGTATTGGGCCTCGCCGAACCGAAGCCGTTCGTAAGTCCGCCTGGCTTCCGGATCGCCGACGACTTCATAGGCGGCATTGATCTCGCGTATCTTCGCCTCGGCCTCCTTGCTGTCGGGGTTCCGGTCCGGATGATGCTCGAAGACCAGCTTGCGGTAGGCCTTCTTGATCTCCTCGTCGGAGGCCTCCCGCGAGACGCCGAGCGTATGGTAAAAATCCAGGGGTGCC
>JACQCB010000036.1 GCA_016201805.1 Nitrospirota bacterium
ACCACTTGGCGGTGAGTCGTTCCAGGTCTTTCTTCCACCGGTCCTGTTCTCCCTGCAGGTCGTTCCAGCGAGCGGAGTCCTGGTACAGAGCCGGGTCGGCTAACTCTTGCTCCCGGCTCTTGAGGCGGGATTCCATCTCGATCACCTCGGCTTCCGCCTTGGCCACCTGTTTCTCCAGCCGCGCCTGGGCTTTCGTCAGTTCCCGGCGCTCCCCGGCCTTACTCTTCTCCGCAGGGGGAGTGACCGGCTGGGATTGGCTGCTGGTCTTGGCCTGTTTCTGGGTGGGCGAGAGGTCCGCGGTGGATTCCTTGATGGACTCCAACTCCTGGGCCCGTTTCCACAAGTAGTACTCGTAGTCCCCGTAATAGTCCCGCGCTTTGCCGTCGTCGATCTCCACCACCCGGGTGGCGATGCGTGTCAGGAAGGTCGGGTCGTGCGAGATGAAGAGGATCGTGCCGGGGAAATCGCTCATGGCATCGGTCAACACATCCACCGAGGCCGGATCGAGGTGGTTGGTCGGCTCGTCCAGCAGCAGCGTGTTCGCCGGCTCGACCAGCATCCGCGCAAGGGCCACGCGGTTGCGCTCCCCGCCGCTCAGCGCCTTGATCGGCTTCTTCTGGTCCGGGCCGGAAAACAAGAAGGCGCCGGCGAGTCCGCGGAGGAAGTTCGTCTCCGCCTGGGTGGAGACTTCGCTCAAGGATTCCAGGATCGTGTGTTCCGGGTTCAGGGTTTCGGCTTGGTGCTGCGCAAAATAGTGGAGCGTGACTCCGTGCCCCACGGTCCTGGTGCCTTTATCGAACGGCAGCACCCCGGCCAGCATCTTGAGCAACGTGCTTTTCCCGGCTCCGTTTTCCCCCACCAGGGCCACCCGCTGTCCCCGTTCCACCGTGAAGTCCAACGAATCGTAGACGACGGTGGTGCCATAGCTCTTGGCCACGCCGCGCAGTTCGAAGACGTGCCGCCCGCTGGCCGGGGGCAGAGGAAACTTGAACCGGACCCGCTTGGCATCCCGGGTCTGCTCGATGCGCTTGATCTTGTCCAGCTGCTTGATACGGGACTGGACCTGGCTGGCCTTGTTGGCCTGGTAACGGAATCGGTCCACGAATTTCTGCACCCGGGCGATTTCCTTGGACTGCCGGTTGGCCGCCGCCTCCAGTTGCTCGTCGCGCGCCGCCCGTTGCTCCAGGAAGCGCGAGTAGTTGCCCCGGTATTCCTGGATGACATGGTCGCGCAGATCCCAGATGTGCGTGGCGATGCGATCCAGGAACGCCGTGTCGTGGCTGATGACGAGGAGCGTCATGCCGGACTGGGTCAGGAACTGCTCGAACCATCGCTGCGTGGGCTTGTCCAAGTGGTTGGTCGGCTCGTCGAGCATCAAGACGTCCGGGTTGGCCAGCAGCAAGTGGGCGAGGGCGACCCGCATGCGATATCCGCCGGAGAGGGCCTCCACCGGCCGCGAGAAGTCCGCTTCGTCGAATCCCAATCCGGACAGGATGCGTTTGGCTTCGTGTTCCGGGTACTGACCCCGATGGGCCGCGTCCAAGACCGTCTTTCCGGTCAAGGTTTCCAGCTCTTGAGCCAGATACCCCAGGCGCAGATGAGGGCGCTTGCGAATCCGGCCCTTGTCCGGCGCATCTTCTCCGAGGATCATCCGCATGAGGGTGGTTTTTCCGGCCCCGTTCGGACCGACGAGGCCGACCCGCGAGCCCTGACGCAAGTGCGCGGACGCGTCGGTCAAAAGGACCCTAGTGGCGAACTGTTTATAAACCGATTCAATTTGAAGCATAACTCTACTTAGACTATGGGTGCGAGGCTATGGGCTATGGGCAAGAAGACCGGCTGGGGGATTTGAACCGGGGTGACAAAAGCGACAGGCCGGGTTTCCCTCTAGTTCATCGCCTCGTGCCTATCGCCTACCGCGAAAGCGTGGTTTGGTGGAGCTGGCCGGGATTGAACCGGCGACCTCGTGAATGCCATTCACGCGCGCTCCCAACTGCGCTACAGCCCCACCCTCAATAATCAAGTGCCGAGTGATGAG
>JACQCB010000037.1 GCA_016201805.1 Nitrospirota bacterium
CATCAACCAAGGAGGATCGCATCATGACGGCTGCAGAAATCGGAAAAGAATTGGTGGCGCTGTGCCGACAGGGGAAGAACATGGACGCGATCGCGAAATTCTATAGTCCCACGGTTGAAAGTGTGGAAGCCTTCGCCAACCCCCAAATCGGGCAGGTCCAAAAAGGCATCGACGCGGTCAAAGGGAAGAATCAATGGTGGATCGACAATCACGAGGTCCACAAGGTCGAGGTGAACGGGCCGTTTCCAAACGGCGACCAGTTCATCGTCCACTTCACGTATGACGTGACACCCAAACACACCGGCCAGCGCATGACGATGTCGGAGATGGGGCTGTATACGGTGCAGAATGGGAAGATCGCCAAAGAAACATTCTTTTATACGATGTGCGAATGATGGCGTCGGAAACCTGTTCCTCAATTCAGCTCTGCCATGCGCCCATCGTCGCACACAACGTTGCCTTCTATCGAGCAACGTGCTTGACTATGCACCTTTCTCAACGAGGTCCATGTTTACCAAGGAGATCGCTATGCGCCACATACTGGGTGTCCTGACTCTTGCCGCTCTGCTCACCGGACTCGACGGCTGCAGTTACCTGTTCTATCCGCATGCGAAAGACTTCGCGGAGAAGGCCAAAGGCGCCACCGGCATCGAAACCCTGACCAACCTGACCGCGATGATGGAGCGCACAACAAGGAACTCTGGGCGATCTTCAAACGGGCGTGGAAGTTCAAGGACGACCAGCCGCAACGGGACCAACACCTGGACTTGTTCGTCGTGGAACTGGGCGAACTCAGGGACACGCTGAAGACCATCAAGTAGTCCTCACAGGAGAGGAGAACCATGACACGTTCGGTGACACCCGCATCGCGGCAGCGCGGCGTCGGCGAGTCTGAGTTTGTCGGCTGGCATTGCATCAAGTGAGGTATCGCCATGGGAGACGCATTACAAGGATTGAGCGAAATCGTGATTCAAGCGGGGCCCGAACGGGTCTACGCGATCCTGGAGGACTCCACGTTGCTTCCCCGCTGGGCTCCGATGGTCAAGCACACGACCGGCAGGACGGAAAAGGTAGGCTCCGTCAGGACGTACCAAGTCGAATGGGAGGGCAGAAAAGACGAGGTCGCGGAGCGTTGCGTCGAGGCCATCCCGAACAAGAAGATTGCCTGGATCATGGAGAAAGGGATGATGACCCGGATGTTCTCCAGGATCAGCTTCTGGTATGTCTTGGAGCCCCAAGGCCGCAGCACCACAGTGCTTCAGATGGGGTTTCTCTACGAGCCGAGGCATATCCTGGCCCGCCTCATGTATGCCCTGATCATGAAACGCAAGCTGAAACAGTTGAGGCGATCCCTCTTGGAGAACCTCAAAAACCTGGCTGAGGCGCAGGCTGCTTAGTGCCTGCGAAAGAAGGAGCAAAACCATGACGAACCCCTTCGTGCACGTCGAGCTGCAGACCACCGATCCGAAGAAAGCGCAGGCCTTCTACAAGAAGCTCTTCCGATGGAAGTTCCAACCCATCCCGAAGATGAACTACACGATCATCGACGTGGGCAAAGGCACCGGCGGCGGCCTGATGAAGCATCCCATGCCCGGCGGCCCATCGAGCTGGCGCGCCTACGTGCAGGTTGAAAACGCGGCAGCATCGACGAAAAAAGCCAAGGCCCTCGGCGCCACGATCCTCGTTGATACAGAGGAGGTCCCGGGGTATGGCTGGCTGAGCGTCATCATTGACCCGACCGGCGCAGCGCTGGGGCTGTGGCAGCCGAAAGCGCGCCGCAGAAAGCGTGCCCAAAAGTAGGCGCAGACACGGCTGACCATCGCGCTGTCATCAAACAGAACGAGGAAAAGATCGGAAAAGGAGGACGCCATGGCCATCAAGGTGACACCCATTCCCCCCGGTTATCACACCCTCACCCCAATGCTGACGGTTCGGGACGTCGACAAGGCCATTGACTTTTACAAGCGCGCGCTCGGCGCAGACGAACGGATGCGTCTTCCGGGGCCGGACGGAAAGAGCATCATGCATGCGGAGCTCAAGATCGGGGATTCGATCATCATGCTGGGCGAGGAGCAACCGGCCATGGGATGCCGCGGACCGCAAAACCTTGGAGGCACACCCGTTGGTCTCTACCTCTATGTTGAAGATGCGGACCAGGCCTTCAATCGGGCCGTCTCGGCCGGCGCCACGGTGCTGATGCCGGTGGCCGACATGTTCTGGGGCGACCGCTGCGGGCAGTTCACTGATCCGTTCGGCCACAAGTGGAGTCTGGCGACCCACAAGGAGGACCTCTCGCAAGAGGAAATCCGGCAACGCGCCACGGCTTTCTTCGCCCAGATGGCCAAGAAGCCCGCCTAGCCGCGTGAGGCGGGCGTTCCCGAGCCTGGCTTCGCCGGTTGACAGAAACTCTCTTGCAGGAGGTGAGCGATGCCCTCGCAATCCCGGTCCGGCTCCTCTGGAAAGCAACGTCTTGCTGGGAAGAACAATACAGCGCCCATAGCCGCTCCCAAACCGTCGGCAAGCCCTGTCGCTCTGTTGGTCGGCACCCGCAAGGGCGCCTTCATTGTGCGGGGTGATCGGTCGCGTCGGACGTGGAAATTGTCGGCCCCCCTGTTCCTCGGCCAGATCGTGCATCACATCGTGCTCGACCCGCGCGACCGGCGGACGATGCTGATGGCCGCGCGCACGGGCCACCTGGGACCGACGGTCTTTCGCTCGACGGACGCGGGCAAAACCTGGAAAGAAGCGAAGGCCCCGCCGGCCTTTCAGAAAGTGCTGGAAGGCCAAAATGGCCGGGTGGTGGATCATGTGTTTTGGCTCACGCCAGGGCACGCGAGCGAGCCGAACGTCTGGTATGCGGGGACTTCGCCGCAGGGATTGTTTCGCTCAGAGGACGGAGGCGTCACGTGGGCGCCGTTCTCCTACATCAACGACGATCCGCAGTACCGGGCCTGGATGGGCAGCGTGCAGGACGGCACGCCGGACGGACCGAAATTGCACTCGATCCTCGTCGACCCACGCGATCCCGCCCACCTCTACTTCGCCATGTCGAGCGGCGGTGTGCACGAATCGGTGGACGGCGGCCGAACCTGGACGACCCTCGTGCAGGGGCTCGACGTGGTCGAGGGGTTCGACCCGGCCAATATCGCCTTCCACGACCCCCATTGCGTCCGGTACTGTCCGAGCAATCCGGACCGGTTGTATCAACAGAACCACTGCGGCATCTACCGACTCGATCGGCCGTCGAACCGGTGGGTGCGCATCGGAAAGAACATGCCGAAGCAGATCGGCGACATCGGTTTTCCGATCGTCATGCATCCGCGCGATCCCGACACAGCCTGGGTGTTTCCCATGGATGGCGGCTCGGTCTGGCCTCGTGTCAGTCCGAGCGGCAAGCCGGCGGCGCACGTCACGCACAATGCCGGCAAGACCTGGGCGCGGCAGGACAAGGGCTTTCCCCGATCGAACGCCTGGTGGACCGTGAAGCGTCAAGCCATGACGGTCGACGCGCGTGAACCGGTCGGGCTCTATCTCGGCACCACGAGCGGCGAGATATGGGCAAGCCGCACCGGCGGAGCAAGCTGGACGTGCCTGGCCCGGCATCTGCCTGAAATTTACTCCGTGGAAGCGGCAGAACTCTGACCGCATCATCACCGAACAGGACACGATTCGAACGCATATCAGGATATTCGTGAATGAGACGCAGGTACAGATCCTGGAGACCCAGCTTCGACCTGGCGATCAGATCCATATCATTTGCGCGTTGAGCGGCGGGTAACGGACACCGCTCTCTACTAGAGGAGGGCTTGCGCATGCAGAAACCACTCATCCTCGGCGGGCTGCTCGGCGGCCTTGTGCTCTTTGCCTGGGGCGCGATTTCCTATATGGCTCTTCCTTGGCACCGCATGGCGCTGGAGAAGTTCGCCGACGAAGCGGTCGTCGCGCAGACATTGACGGCGAACGCGAGCGTCTCGGGCATGTACATCCTGCCGAATCCACACAAGCACGAACCCGGGCTGACCGACGCTCAGCGGCAGGCTGCCGAAGACGATGGGATGAAGCGGA
>JACQCB010000206.1 GCA_016201805.1 Nitrospirota bacterium
CTCGATCCCGCCACCATGGGGCAGCTCAACCTGCCGAGCAAGACCACCGGGGTGCTGGTCAGCCAGGTGGAGCCGGGCAGCTCGGCGGAAGCGGCGGGCTTGCAGCGCGGCGACGTGATCCAGGAAGTGAACCACGAAACGATCAAGAGCGTGGAGGATTACCAGAAGGCTTCGGTCAGGATCAAGAAAGACGAGATGGCGGTGCTGTTGTTGAGCCGGCAGGGGAACAATCTGTTCGTGGCGGTGAATCCGAAATAGCCAGGAGCCGTCAGCGATCAGCCGACAGCAGTCAGCTCCGGCTGATTGTTGAACGCTGAGCGCTGATAGCTGATCGCTCTTATGTCCGACTTCTCAAAGCTCAAGCAGTGGCTGCAGGACACGGTCTTCACGCCGCTGGAAGACAAGAAGATGCCGGTCATGGAGCACCTGGTCGAGCTCCAGGTCCGGCTGACCCGCGCGGTCGCGATCGTGGGGGTCGTGTTCGTCGGGACGTTTTTCTTCGCGGACCAGTTGGTGCAATGGCTGCGCGTCCCGTTGCAGAACATGTTCATCCCGGGGTCGCTCACCTGGGTGCCCACCGATCTGCCGTTGATTCCGTTCGTCTTCCTGGCTCCGGCCGAAGCGTTGTGGCAGAACGTGAAAGTGGCCGGCCTCTTCGCCTTGGTGCTGGCCACTCCCTACGTGCTGTGGGAGGTCTGGCAGTTCGTGGTGCCGGGTCTGCATGCCCAGGAGCGGCGTTTCGTGGGGCCCTTCGTGCTGATCAGCACCCTGGCCTTCTACACCGGCATCCTCTTTTCGTTTTTCTTCGTCCTGCCCTTCGCCTTGAACTTCCTGATCTCCTACGGGGTGAACGCCGGGTTCATTCCGCAGATTTCCATTGCACAGTATGTCGGCTTCGCGCTCTGGTTCCTGCTCGTCTTCGGGTTGATCTTCGAGGTGCCGCTGGCCATCACGCTGATGGCCAAGCTGGGGTGGGTGGATGCGCCGTTCCTGAAGCGCTACCGCAAATGGGCCTTCCTCGGCGCGTTTTTCGTGGCGGCGATCCTGACTCCCACCCCCGATCCGTTCAACCAGTGTTTGATGGCGGTTCCGATGTACGTCTTTTACGAAGTGGGGATCGTCAGCGCCGGCTTCTTCGGCAAGAAGCGCCGGCCGGCTGGAGCCCAGGCAGCGCCAGCGGCTGCGGCGGGAACGAGCGCCGTGACGCCGGTGCCGGCCAAACCGGCGATGGCGGCCGAAGGCGAGTATGTCGGCGTTCCCGGCGGCCGTCGGGGGTGAGCCCGCTCATGCGTGTGGCGGTCGTGGTGATCAGCAGCAAGATCGTCTCGGGGGCTGAACCGGACCAGGGGCGGGAGGCGATCGCGCAGATGGTCCTGGAATTACCCGCTACGATGGTCGCGTACGACGTGATCCCGGACGAGCGAAGCGAGATTCGGAACCGGCTCATCGCCCTCTGCGCGGATCGGGCCGACGTGGTCCTGACGTTGGGAGGGACCGGCGTGAGGCCCACCGACTGGGCGCCGGAGGCGACGCGGGACGTGATCGAGAAGGAAGTGCCGGGGATCGGGGAAGCGATGCGGGCGGAGAGTCTGAAAAAAGTGCGGACCGCCATGTTGTCGCGCGGCACCGCCGGCATCAGGGGGCGGACGCTGATCGTCAATTTACCCGGGAGCCTCAACGGGGCCAAGGAAAATCTGGCGGTCATCCTGCCGGTGCTGGAGCATACGGTGGAAAAGATAAAAAACGTGACGCGTGATCCGTGACGCGTGACGGGTTTGAAGAGCGGAGGGCCCGTGCTCCTATTTGATTTATTACTCGTCACTCGTCACTGGTCACTCGTCACGAGGAGTTGAAGATGCCGAAGGAACTGAACGTGATCCAGCCGCAAGGGTCCGGGAGCGGCGATGCCTGCACCTACATGTGGGCCTGCGCCATTTGCGACGAGAACGAGACCTGCCAGAAGGACAAGGAAGGGCACAGCCGCTGGCTGGTCGGCAAGCGGATGGAGCGGATTCACCACAAGGTGCTGGTGATGAGCAACAAGGGCGGGGTGGGCAAGAGCACCGTGACCACCAACCTGGCGGTCAGCCTCGCCTTGAAGGGCTACGAGGTCGGCATCTGCGACATGGATATTCATGGCCCCAACATTCCGAAGATGGTCGGGGCGGAAGGCCAGAAGCTCAAGGTCAGCACGTCGGGGGGTATCATTCCCTACCAGACGTATAATTTGAAAATCGCCTCCATGTCCTTCCTGCTGCAGAATCCGGACGATCCCATCATCTGGCGGGACGCCTACAAGTACGAATTCATCAACCAACTGTTGGGCGGGGTCGAATGGCAGGACCTGGATTTCCTGCTGGTGGATTTGCCTCCCGGCACGGGCAACGAGTCCGTCACCACCATCGACCTGATCGGCAACGTGAGCGGCTGCGTGATCGTCACCACGCCGCAGGAAGTCGCGCTGCTGGATTCGCGGAAATCGGTCACCTTCGCGAAGGACAGCGAGCTTCCGATCATCGGCATCGTCGAGAACATGAGCGGGCTGGACTGTCCCCACTGTCACCAACACATCGAGGTCTTCAAAAAAGGCGGGGGGGAAGCCTCGGCCATGGACATGGGCGTGCCCTTCCTGGGCCGCATCCCGTTGGACCCCGATGTCGTCACGCAGTGCGACGCGGGCGAGCCCTTCGCGATGTTTTTCTCCGATACGCCCACCGCCGAGTGTTATCATCAGATCGCCAACAAGGTGGATCAGTTCTGCAAGAAGAGCGGGTCGTTGTTGAAGGTCGGCCCCAAGCGGAACCACTAAAGCAGTGATGAGTTTTTAGTTTTGAGTGTTGAGTTGTTTCGGGCTAAGAACTAAAAACTAGAAACCCAAAACTAAGAACCGGAGTCGGCATGCAGGGTTTAACACCACTCCAAGATGCGCAGAAGACGGTCCTGGCCGCCACGCCGGTCCTGGGGCTTGAAAAAATCGGGCTGCTGGAAGCCTTGGGACGCGTGTTGGGGGAGGACCTGATTGCGTCCCGCGACAATCCTCCCTGGGACAACTCCGCCATGGACGGGTTCGCCGTCCGTTGGGAGGACATCAAGCAGGAC
>JACQCB010000207.1 GCA_016201805.1 Nitrospirota bacterium
GAGGGGGCATCCCTTGTGTCCCTGCCGCTTTTGCGGCCAGACGATGACCCGCAATCGCCATCCTACGACGATCTCTATGAAGCCGGAGCGGTGGCGCCTGTGCCGGTTTCTCTGCGGTCGCTCTCGCGATTCTTTGAGCAGGCCTTGGCTTTGACCGCCTGGAAGCAGGCGGGGGAGACGCGGTGGGCTTTGCGGAGCAACCCCTCCAGCGGCAACCTGCACCCCACCGAGGGCTATCTGTTGATCGGTGCAATCGCCGGTCTTGCCGAGACGCCGGGGCTCTACCACTATGTGCCGAAAGAACATGCGCTGGAACGGAGGGTGGAAAGCACAAAGGACCTGTTCTCCAGACTCATGCATGATTTCCCCCCGGATGCGTTTCTGGTCGGACTATCGTCGGTGCATTGGCGGGAAGCCTGGAAATACGGTGAGCGGGCCTTTCGCTATTGCCAGCATGATGTCGGCCATGCCGTCGGCGCCATTCGCATCGCTGCGGCAACCTTGAGCTGGGAGGCGCTGCTTCTGGGCGGAGTCTCCGACGCGACGATCGAGGAACTGCTCGGATTAAACCGGGAGGCAGATTTTGAGGGGGCGGAGAGGGAGCATCCCGATTGCCTCATGGTCCTGTGGCCGGTCGGTCCCGCGCGTCCCGGATCAGCCGCGACCAGTCGGATCCCGCTCTGTCTCGACCCGGCCATCGTCCGTGAGCAGAGCCGGCATCCATGGTACGGCAAGGCTAACCGGCTCAGCCGTGACAACCCGGTCTCCTGGGACATCATCGACGAGGTGGCAGCGGCCTCACGGAAAGCGACCACCGAACGTCTGTATGTTGACTGTACGGCCGAGCTATCCGACCTTTCAACCCGTCACTCGTCATCCGTCACCCGTCACACGCGAAGCGCTACGGCTGGACAGATTATCCGGCAGAGACGGAGCGCTGTGTCTTTCGACGGGAAGACGTCGATCCCGGTCCGTCGGTTTTTTCAGATGCTGGATCGGGTGCTGCCTCGCGCCGAGCGTCCGGTCAGACAACGGCCCATGCCCTGGGATGCCATGCCTTGGGACCCGGCGATCCACCTGGTTCTTTTCGTGCATCGGGTCGAGGGGCTCAAGCCCGGCCTGTACATGTTGGTCCGTAACCAGTCCACGGAGGCCTTGCTCAAACAAGCAGTGCAGGGGCAGTTTGAGTGGGCGACGCCTCCTGGCTGCCCTCACGACCTGTCGCTGTTTCTGCTCCAGGAAGGGGATGTCCGTCATGTGGCCGCACAAGTCAGTTGCGGTCAGGAGATTGCCGGGGAGAGTTGCTTTTCCCTCGGCATGATCGCCGAGTTCGAGGCCCGCCTGCGCGACGAGGGGCCGTGGTTTTACCGGCGGCTCTTCTGGGAGGCAGGTCTGATCGGGCAGGTGTTGTATCTGGAAGCGGAAGCGGCCGGGGTCCGCGGCACGGGGATCGGCTGTTTTTTCGACGATCCCGTGCACCAAGTTTTTGGACTCACCGGCTATGCGTTCCAATCGCTTTACCACTTTACGATCGGCGGGCCGGTCGAGGACCCCAGGCTGACGACCCTACCGCCTTATGGGGAACAGGTGAGAGGCGATAGGCTATGGGCCATAGGTTCGGAGTAAGCCGTGAACTTCGACCCATCGCCCCTTGCCTCGCGCCCATAGCCAGGAGTGTTATGTACAAGATCAAAAAACGAGCGGTCGGTCCGGCGAAGCCTCCGGCTCTCTATAACATTATCGAGGACTATACGGAATTCGAGTCTATCCGCAGGAGGGGCTCTTGGTCACGCGGGGGCTCTTCGCCTGCCGGATCGATCCCGCCGGCGTTAAACCGAAGCAGACCTGGGTCTTGGACGTGACGCAGTATGCCGAGGCTGAACAGATGACGAGGTCCTACGGCCTGTCGTTGGACGAGGCTTCGGCCCGTGTTTTCTCCCGCACCTTGTCGCCGGAACTCCAGGCCAAGCTGGAGGAGAAAAACCTGGGGCTGGATTACGGCAAGCTGGATCGCGCCATCGCCAAAGGCGGGGACATCAAGTACATCGACTTCCGCAAGGACTGGTCGCCGCATTTCAAGCGGCTCTGCATCATGCCGGACGGCCGGTTGGTCGAAACGGGAGGGATCGCCGAGTTCGCGACGCTCCATAAGATCACACTCGCTCAGGCCAAGACGCTCTTGGACCGGGGCGGGACCTTGGAAGTCGAGGGCGAGGTCTTGGCCTGTCAGATCGTCAACGGCCAGGCGTCGGTGGCGCGGTTCAACCGGCAGCACTATGCCAAGGCCAAGGACCTGGCCCAAGCCAAGGGGCTGCATATCATGGATGCCTTGAGCGAAGTGGGCCTGAGCGATCCGGCCCTGATGCGGGCGCTTCGACGTGTGGAGCAGACAGGCGTGAGGGGGAAGGCGTGAGGCGAGGAGCGTTCACCATAGGAACCAGCCAAGAGCGATCACCTGGTCTGGTCAGGCCTCTGCCGTTGACTCATCCGCATCGCCTTATCCCTTACGCCTCACGTCTCACGTGTGCGCTGCTTGTAGTCGGTTTGACCGCTTGCAGCAGTCCCAAGCCGATTCTCTATCCCAACGTGCATTTTCAGACGGTGGGACAAGATGGCGCCGCGAAGGACATTGAGGAGTGCAAAGCTCTGGCCGAATCGGCTGGGGCGACGTCCGGCAAAGGGAAGGTTGCCGAAGCGGGCAAGAGCACGGCGGTCGGGGCCGGTCTTGGCGCCGCAGGCGGAGCTGTGGGCGGGGCTGTGGTGGGGTCGGCCGGGAGCGGCGCCGCGATCGGAGCCGTCAGCGGGGGCACCCTCGGTCTGCTCAGGTCCCTATTCAAGTCTTCGGAGCCGAGCACGACCTTCAAGGCCTTCGTGAATCACTGTCTCAAGGAGCGGGGATATGAGCCGGTCGGCTGGGAGTAAGATGCGGGTGCGGCACGGCTTATCGCAGACAAACAGACAGATTGCGTCCTCTGCCATGCGTTCGCATCGATCCCGGCCGAGGGGGGAGTCCTGAGATGGTCCAGGCGAAGCGTATCCTCGTGGTGGACGATGAAGCGCCCAACCGGGACCTCCTGGAGGCCCTGCTGGAATCGCTCGGGATCGAAACGGAGTTGGCCTGCGACGGGATCGAAGCTCTGGCCAAGATCAAGCTGGGCTTCGACCTGGTCCTCTTGGATGTCATGATGCCTGGAATGGACGGGTTCGAGGTGGCGCGACGCATCCGGCAGGACGTGGAGTTCGGCGACGTGCCGATCGTGATGGCGACGGCGCTGACCGGCAAAGAGGACCGCCTGCGCGCCGTCGAGGCCGGGGCCAACGATTTCATCACCAAACCGATCGACAAGATCGAACTGCGGGTGCGCACGGCTTCCCTGTTGAAGATGAAGGAGGCGCAGGACGTCATCAAACGTCACCAAAAGGAATTGGAAGAGACCGTTCAGAAGCGGACGGAGGCCCTCCGGCTGGCTCTGGCGGACATGGCTGCGGCGCAGCGGCGCACGCAGGAGGCGCACCTGGACACGTTGCAGCGCCTCGTGCTTGCCGCCGAGTATAAGGACGAGGATACAGCCATTCATCTACAGCGCATGAGTCGTTACGCGGCCCTGCTGGCGAAAAAACTCAACCTGCCTCCCGGCGAAGTGGAACTCATCCGTCTGGCCAGCCCCATGCACGACGTGGGGAAGATCGGCATTCCGGAATTGATTCTCCTGAAGCCGGGGCAATTTACATCGGACGAATTCGAGAAGATGAAACAGCACACCCACATCGGTGGGCGCATTCTCAATGGTTCGCCGTCCGAGTTGCTCAAGGCCGGCGAGATCATCGCCTTGACGCACCATGAAAAGTGGGACGGGACCGGCTATCCCAACGGTCTGGTCGGGGAAGCCATCCCGCTGTGGGGCCGCATCAGCACCGTGGCCGACGTCTTCGATGCCTTGACCAGCCAGCGTCCTTACAAAAAGGCCTTCACGAACGATCAGGCCGTGACGTTTCTCCGGGATGGCCGCGCCAAGCACTTTGATCCGACGCTGCTCGACCTGTTCCTCGATCATTTCGACGAGGTTGTGGCGATTCAACAGGAGTGCCGCAAACCCTAAGCCGCTCGCGGCGTCGGTCTCGGCCCGTCGCGCCGTGGAGGAAATCGGAGTGGAACGCGACCCATTGGCCCCATCGACCCCGGCGCCGTCGGCTGAGCCGTCCGGCCATCCGGCAGGGTGGCGGAGTATGCGGCAGTGGCGGATCGGCACGAAGCTCATCGCGCTGACCGTTCCGCTCATCGTCGTGGCCACCCTGGTTGCGGCCGCTGCCGTGCATCAGCGGGATGCGGCCAAGTTGCAGGAAAGGCTCGTGCAGCGGGCCAAGAGCCTCCACCAGCAGATCATGGCGGACCGGGGCTACTATGCCAAGGTCATCGTCCCTCGCCTGGTCGAACTGGGCGGGACCGTCGGGTCGGACTATGCGCAGGTACATGGCCGGTTCCCCCTGCCGGCCACGTTCGTGCGCGAGGTGTCGGAATTCACCGCGGCCCACAAGAACGGC
>JACQCB010000208.1 GCA_016201805.1 Nitrospirota bacterium
GACTTCGTGCGCAACGAGGCGGATCGCTGTTACCACTGCAAGACGGACCTCTACCAGGGGCTGGCGCAGCTGCAACGCGAGCTCAAGATCGGCGCCATGGTGGATGGGACCAACCTGGATGACCTGGGGGATGACCGGCCTGGAATGACCGCGGCCAAGGAGTGGGGGGTCCGCAGTCCGCTGGTAGAAACGGCGCTCTCCAAGGAGGAGGTGCGCACCTTGGCCAAGACGCTGGGCCTGTCGAACTGGGACAAGCCGGCCGCGGCCTGCCTCTCGTCACGCATCCCGCGCGGAGTCGCCATCACGCAGGCCAAGCTGAGTCGTATCGAGCGGGCTGAGGCCGCGCTGTTTCGGGAGGGGCTCGAACAATTCCGCGTGCGGGACCACGGCGAGGTGGCCAGGATCGAAGTCGCGGGGGAGGAACTCTCCGCGATGCTCGACGAGGAACGGCGGGCGCGGGTCACTGCCGCGTTGAAGGCACTGGGCTTTCGCTTTGTGACGCTGGACCTGGACGGCTATCGACGAGGCGGTGGGAACAAGGCGTGAGGCGTAAAGCGCTGAACGAAGCACGACGACTCCTGTCACCTCACGCCTAACACCTTACACCTCGCGAGGGAACGCCTCACGCCTTACGATAGTTCTCTGCTACGGCCTGCAAGGCCTCGTCGGCCAGGCGGCGATGGTCGGCATCGTTCAGGCTCCGCCCCACCACCTTTTCCGCCACCAACAACGCCAGATCGGTCGCCTGGTTGCGGATATCCTGGACCGCCTTGCGGCGCTCGTGCTCGATCTCGCGATGCGCGTCGCCCTTGATCCGGTCGGCCTCGGCTTGCAAGCGCTGCTCGTTTTCCTCGAGCAATCGTTGCGCCCGTTCTTTCGCCTGGGCCAGCACGGTTTCGGCCTCCTTGGCCGCGGCGCTCAGCTTGAGCTCATACTCCTGCATCTTGCGTTCCGCTTCCGCGCGGTGCCGATCGGCCTGTTCCAGGCTCTCCCGGATCTTCCGCTCCCGCGTCTCCAGGGTCTCCAGGATCGGCGGGAAGGCGAACTTCCACAACACCCACAACAGGATGCCGAAGGAGACGACCTCCCAGAAAATCAGCGACGAGAAAAAATGTGTCTCAAATTGTGGCATGGTTTCCCTGAAGTTTTTGGTTTTAAGTTATGAGTTTTGAGTTGTGCTGCCGACTCCGAAAACTCAACACTCAAAACTTGCAACTCACAACTTGCCTGTCTTACTTTCGGAGGCCCATGATGATGAACGCGATGACCAGCCCGTACAGCGCAATCGCCTCCACCAGCGCGAAGCCGATCCACATGTACTTGCTGACCCGCCCCTCGGCCTCCGGCTGGCGCGCGACGGCCTCGATCATTTTGCCGAAAATGTAGCCGATCCCCACGCCGGCGCCGGCAAACCCGGCCGCCGCCAATCCCATGCCCAACAATGCCGCCGCTGCAGAATCCATGTTCGTCCTTTCCTCCCTTGAATAGCTACGAGCTGAAGGCTGATAGCTGATGACTTTTTCTAATGCGCGTGTGCTTCGTGTCCGTGCAGGTGCATGGCGTCTCCCAGGTAGACGCAGGTCAGCACCGTGAAAATATAGGCCTGGATGAAGGCGATGCCGACCTCCAGCGCGTTCATGGCGATCGTAAATGCAAACGGCAGCCAGCCGATCAGAGCCCCGCCGGTGATGGCCAACCCGAACAACACGCCCAGGATGACGTGCCCGGCCGTCATGTTGGCGAACAACCGGACGGCCAGCGAAATCGGCCTGGCCAGTTGGCTGATCAATTCAATCGGCATCATGAGGGGCAGCAGCCAGCCCGGAGTCCCCGGCGGGATCAGAATGCCGAAAAACTTGACGCCGTGCAGCAGGAACCCCAGGACGATGCTCAACCCGTAGACCATCAAGGCAAACACGCCGGTCACGGCGATCTGGCTGGTGACGGTGTAGGAACCGGGGATCAGGCCCAGGAGGTTGCTGAACAGGATGAACACGAACAGCGTCGCCACCAAGGGGAAAAACCTGAGGCCATCCTGCCCCATCGTATCGACGATGATCCCGCGGATGAACTCCACCAGCAGCTCGGCCAGGCTCTGCAGTTTGGTGGGCACGAGCCGGCGCGAGGCGCCGCCCAAAACCAAGAGGGTCGCGGCTAATCCAACGACCACCCACATCATGAGCACGGCCTTGTTCAGGGAAATATCCACGCCGAACAACGACAGTTGCACAAACTGGTGCAACTCGAACGGGTGTAGAGGGTTTTCCACGACTGTTACCTTTCACTACCGGAGGAGTGGAACCGGGTCGAACTGCGCGCCTGCAACGAGGGCCTTCTGAGACCGCGCGTTGCGCGAGCACGGGATCGGCTCTTATCCCTCCGCTACTTCCATTGCTGGGCCATTCGATAGGCGTTCCTGATCCCGGCCGTCACACCCAGGACCAACCCCACC
>JACQCB010000209.1 GCA_016201805.1 Nitrospirota bacterium
TAGCCATCCCCTTGTCGCTGCTCACCTTCGTCAGCGCCGAGGTCAGCGTCGTCTTGCCATGGTCCACGTGCCCGATCGTCCCAATGTTCACGTGGGGCTTGCGCCGCTCATATTTCGACTTCGCCATCGTCTCCTCCTCCCTTCAAAACCGCACGCGCACTCGCCATTGACCGCCGGCTATCTTCAACCGGCCATCTTCAAACAGAACAACCCCGCACGATCCACACCACCCCAAAATACCGGCCGAAGATGCTGGAGCCCACGACGCGGATTGAACGCGTGACCTCGTCCTTACCAAGGACGTGCTCTGCCAACTGAGCTACGTGGGCGACGCAAGCAATCGTTGCCTGACGGCTGGCCTCCCTCCGCAGCAACCAGCCGGCTGGCTCCCATCCTTATCTGGAGCGGGCGACGGGATTTGAACCCGCGACAGCCAGCTTGGAAGGCTGGAACTCTACCACTGAGCTACGCCCGCAATTGAAGGCCAAAGCAAACTACCGCTTCCGTCCGGCTCGCCTCAACTCAAAGCTTGCCGGTTCAAGCAAACTTGGCATGGTGGGCAGGCAAGGATTCGAACCTTGGAAGCCGATGGCAACAGATTTACAGTCTGCCCCCTTTGTCCACTTGGGTACCTGCCCGCCGATCCCATGAATCTTAGCTTCTCGCATCTATTGAACAACTACTTAATAAAGACAAAAGCAAACCACCCCACGCACAGTTCTCCAGCCCTTCACACGAAAAAGCTGGGTGACTGACTTAGGGTGGACTGATATAGGCTTCAGGAAACGTCAGATTCTACGAGGGAAGCCTCTGATTGTCAAGAGGAAGTTTATGAAAATTGTCGCTCAGGATGGAAAATAGACCCAAGGCCCCTGGGGGGCCCTCAAATAAAGGCCCTGCGCTGCCTTGAATAGCTCGCTTCACATGCATTTTATCGGTCCGGACAGGGCATACTGTCTTTTAACGGCAGCCTCTTTTGCTCCATCGCAGAGACCGCTCGTCGAGCCCCCTCGCGTGATTCTCCGAAGAGCACTTCCAGCAGGACCGCCACTTCCCGTGGCGTGATCCGATGGGAAGAAGCCAGGTAACGCTTTTGAGCAACCGTCCTTTCGGCTGGATCTTCCGGCTCATAGTACCCGACCAAATCGCCATCACGGTCCGCTTTTTCCAAGCGCGCCGGCCATCCGCCGGTTTTGCTCCGCCCACCGCGTGGCTGAACGCCCTGTCCATGGGATTGCTCCAACCTGCTCCACACGGCCCACCCCACAAAGACAGCCCACGTTTCATCGAGTGCTTCCCAGGCTTCGCGATCGCTCAGGAAACGAACTTCGGTCGCTGATTTCCGCTGCACGACAGGCGTGATGCTGACCACCTGATATCGGCATCGCTGCTGATCCTGTGCAAATGCCAGCAGGCGGGCGACGCCGGGATCGACCGCTGCCTCCGCCTTCGACCTCACGTAATCCATGTAGGCGTGAAAAAATTCGTGAAACAGCGTGCCCGCCTCGCGAGGCGTCATTTTGGCCAGGGGCTTCAACGTCCCCCCGGCCGCGTTGAATGACAAGGCGAGGTTCAGCACCATGCGGTGCTCTGCCGGATGGTACTCCGCGGCGAACGCGTGCAGATCTTCGAATTCCAGCGTAATGAAATCGGGGGGAATCGCGCGGAGGAATCGCGTCGGGAGGCCGAGGGCGTCAGCTTGTGCGAGCAACGTCCGCCATTGTTCCCTGGCGTCGGGAGGCAGGCCCGCGCCGGCCGCCGACCCGGCCTGCAGGCCCAGCCAGAGCAGGACCGGCAGCCACAGGCGCCGCACGGACATTAATCCCACTCGCGAGGGCCCCACTCACGCACCCCTCCTTCTTCCACCAGCGCCCAGGTTTCAAGCAAGGAGGGAGAGACGCTGTCGAGGAAACGCGTGGGCTTGGAGAGGATCATCCCGGTGGCCTTGTCGTACTCGTTGATGGGATAGGTTAAGTACAGATGCTGTTTCGCACGGGTGACCGCCACATAAAACAACCGCCGCTCTTCTTCCAACTCATCCTCGGTCGCAAACGAATAGGCGGAGGGGAAACGCCCATCCACCACCCAGAGGACGAACACGCACTGCCACTCCAGCCCCTTGGCCGAATGGATCGTGGACAGGATCAGCCGCTCGTCGTCCCGCGCGCCGGCGTCCACGTCGAGCACACTTGAATCGGGCGGCTCCAGCGCCATATCGGACAGAAACTCTTCCAGCCGCGCATACCGTTCCGCCATCGTGTAGAGATGCTCCAGATCCCGCATCCGTTTCGGATAGTCGTCATACTGGTCTTTGAGGATCGGCAGATAATAGGCGTAGAGTTCATTCACCTGCTCCGCCGGGGTCATGGCGCCGGCACGGCCGGCCTCCTCCAACACCCGCGCCAGATCCTTGAGCCCTCGACCGGAGCGGCCGCTGACGTCGCGAAGCACCTCGATCGCGCACTGTCCCGGAGACAGATCCGGGCGCTCCGCCTTCACGAAAGACGCGATCAGGTCCTGGGCCTTCTTCGGGCCCACCCCCTCCACCAACATGAGGACGCGATTCCAACTCACCGCGTCCAGCGGGTTCGCCAGCACGCGCAAATGCGCGGTGAGGTCCTTGACGTGCGCCGTCTCGACGAACTTGAATCCGCCCCGCTTAACGAAGGGGAGGTCCCGGCGCGAGAGCTCGATCTCCAGATCGAACGAGTGGAAACTGGACCGGAACAGCACGGCGATCTCGTCCAGCGGCACGCCTTCCTCCCGTAGCTCCAGAATCTTTTGAGCCACGAAGCGGGACTGCGCGTTCTCGCCCGCCGCCTGGACGAGGACCGGCAGCGGCCCATCGAGCTTGCGAGTGAACAGATGCTTGCTGTACTTTTCAGCGGCTCCCTGGATGATCGCATTGGCAAGGTTGAGGATCGGCTGGGTACTCCGGTAATTTTCCTCCAACTTGTAGATCGTGGCGCCGGGGAAGAGCGTCGGAAACTCCATGATGTTCCGGAACGTCGCGCCGCGAAACGCATAGATCGACTGCGAATCGTCGCCGACCACCATGACGTTGTCGTGGGACGCCGCCAATTTCCTGATCAGGTCCGCCTGCAGGCGGTTCGTATCCTGATATTCATCCACCAAAACGTAGCGGAAGCTGCTCGAGATGGCCCGACCGGCCCCTTCGTCCTGGCTCAACAATGCCCGCAATTTCACCAGGAGGTCATCGTAGTCCAGCAACTGCCGTTGCTTTTTGGCCCCCTCGTAAGCCCGCTTGAGCTTGTCCAGAGCCTCCAGGTGCTCGGAGAAATGGGCGAACTCTCCCAGGACGATCTCATCCAGAGGCTGAAGCGTGTTCTCGCACTTGCTGAAGATCTCGGCAATCGTCCCCTTGCGCGGGAACCGCTTGTCTTTTTCGTTCAGCCCGAGCTGAGCGCGCAACAGATTGATCAGATCCTCCGAATCGCTCCGGTCCAGGATCGTAAACCCCGGTTCCAGCCCGATCGGGCGCCCGTAGCGACGCAAGAGCGCGTTCGCCACCGAATGAAACGTGCCCCCGAAGACCCGCTCGCTGCGGGCCCCAATCAGAAGCCCCGCCCGATGCAACATCTCTTGCGAAGACTTGCGCGTAAAGGTCACCAGCAGGATCGTTGCCGGGTCGATCCCTTTATCGATGAGATAGGCGACCCGGTAGACCAGCGTGCGGGTTTTGCCGCTACCGGCCCCCGCGATCACGAGCGACGGCCCGTCCCCCGCCGTCACCGCCGCCAATTGCTGCGGGTTCAACTCCTTCGCATAGTCGAGCGACAGCTTCGCCGGAACGGTGCCCTCCGCCGGTCGTCTCAGCACGTAGGGTTTGCTCTCTCGATCCATCGCGCGGTCTCATCTCCCGTAGAACTGGCTCGCTGATCAGGCCGTTGGCAAGACCATGCGCCTGCAAACAAGTTGAAGAGAGATAACACATCGCCTGGCTCGTTTCAATGAACCGGCGCAGCACAAACCGGCGTTGCCGGAGCGGCGCCCCGGAGCATCGCCATGGAGCGACTCGGCGGCGCTTGGATGCGGGGCCGGACTTGTATATAATGAGCGCGGATTGAGGACGACCCTAATGAGTGCGACACAAGTTCCCTATAGCGGGTTGCTGCGAGACCTGGCCTCCCTGATGGTGGCCGTGGCGGGCGAATCCGTCACCATGGTCAAACGCAGCGCGCCAGACCAGGCGCTCAAGCTCAAGAAGCCGCAGGAGTGGGATGTCTACCTCGAATTTCTGAAGGCCCTGTTCAACCTGGTCGACCGGTTGTCGGTGCACTACCTGCCGATCAAAGAGCAGCCGCTCTTCATGGACAGCCTTGAAGACACGGTGACGCAGCACCTGCAGTCGGCCTTGGCCCCGGCCCTCGGCTCCGACAGCGACGGGATGGAAGTGGCCATCACGATCGGCAAGACGGTCGCCAACAGCCGGGAACGCTACGAGCGGTTCAAATTCCTGGTGACGGAAGAGAGCCCCGCGAAAAATGAATTTCTGAAATTGCTGGCCGAACGCGTGGCGCAGGTGATGGGCGCAGCGGGCAACGGCCTCGTGATCTCGTCGGCCACGCTCTGCGTCAGCTCCGCCATCACGGCGATGACGGCGGCCTTCGAGGGAGTCGTTCCAGGCGACGCCCAGCCGCGCGTCGAAACCGGAGCGCCGGCTGCTGCACACTCACCCCAAGCCGCTCAGCCTGGCGCGGAGGGAAGACCGGGACAGGAGATCAAGCTGGTCAGCGTCATGGCCACCGTGCAAGGCGAAGAAGTCGAAACTCGCTGGGGCCTGCACCCACGATTCAGGCAAGATCTGAAACCGGACGAGGCGCAGGAGCTGACCAAACTCATGAATCGTGCCACCAAAATCTTGGGGGAGCGTTACGCTGCGGTGGCCTTCTCATCGGAATGGCAGTCTTGGCACCTTGGGCATGCCTAAGACCGAGGCGGTCAGCCTTCAGACTCCGCATGATCTCCTGCCTATACTGAAGATACCAGGGAGGCCTCGTTGAGCGAACCGTACAGCACGTTTACGCCGAAGACCTCCCTTCCGGGGGGGCTGGGTCGTCTTGAAGAACTCGCGCAGAATTTGTGGTGGAGCTGGAACCCAAAAGCCCGCCGCCTTTTTGAAGCCATCGATCCAACCATGTGGAGCCTCACGCACCACAATCCCGTCAAACTGCTCCACGACTTGAAGCCGGAACGGTTGGACATCCTGGCCGGCGACCCGACCTTCGTCCGCCAATACTCCTCCGTGCTCAAGTCCTTCGATGAGTATCTGGCCGCCAAGGGCACCTGGGCTTCCGCCCAACATCCCAAGCTGTCCAGCGGCACGATTGCATATTTCTCGGCCGAGTTCGGACTGCACAACTCCATTCCGATTTATAGCGGAGGGCTCGGCATTCTGGCCGGCGACCATTGCAAAGAAGCCAGCGACCTGGGGCTCCCCCTCGTGGGGCTCGGCTTCATGTACCCCCAAGGCTACTTTCACCAACGCATTACGCCGGACGGATGGCAGGAAGCTGAATACGAACCCTTCAACCGGCTGGAATCGCCCATTCGCCAAGCCCTCACCCCTGCCGGCGCCCCCTGCCAGATCACCGTCAAGATGGGCGATCGCGTGGTATCCGCCATCGTCTGGAAAGTACACGTGGGGCGAGTCCCCCTGTATTTGATCGACACGGACGTGCCGGAGAACGACCCCAGCGACCGTGTGCTCTCCGCCAGGCTCTATGGCGGCGATCATGAGATGCGCCTGCGTCAGGAAATCCTCTTGGGCGTGGGTGGGGTACGCGTCGTTCGCGCGCTCGGCCTGTCGCCGATCGTGTGGCACGCCAACGAAGGCCATTCGGCTTTTCTCACCCTGGAGCGGGTCCGGGAACTGGTCCAAACCGGCCTCCCCCACACCGAAGCCACCGACCTCGTCAGGCAGAGCACGGTCTTCACCACCCATACCCCGGTCCCGGCCGGACACGATGTTTTTCCCGCCCATCTGATCGAACATTACTTCAACGGCTATTGGGAGCAACTGGGACTGACGCGCGAGGCGTTCCTGCAATTGGGGGAACACCCGAACCAGCCGGGGACTGGATTCAACATGACGGTCTTGGCGATCCGTCTGTCCGGCCACGTGAACGGAGTCAGCCGCGAGCATGGCCGTGTGTCGCGCGCCATGTGGCAATCCATGTGGCCGGGGCTGCCTGAGGATTTGGTCCCGATTCGAAGCGTGACGAACGGCATCCACGTGCCGACCTGGGTTGCCCCTGAGATGAACCACCTCTACAGCAGGCACTTGGGCCCCGACTGGGCGGAACGGTCGGATGACCCGGCCGTCTGGCACCGCGTGAGCGACATTCCGGACAGTGAGCTCTGGGCGGTCCGTCAAGGCTTGAAGCGCAAGCTGATGAGCTTCATACGCGAACGGGCGCGGGCCGGATGGATGAGCGGCCGGCTAGACGCCACGCAGGTGCTGGCCGGCGGGACCTTGCTGGACCCCGAAGCGCTCACGATCGGATTCGCACGCCGGTTCGCCACGTACAAGCGGGCCACCATTCTGTTCACCGCCTTGACGCGACTACAGCACCTCCTGCACGATCGCTGGCGCCCGGTCCAGATCGTCTTTGCCGGCAAGGCCCACCCGGCCGACGAGCCGGGCCGGCAGTTCATTCACCAGGTCTACACCTTTTGCCGGAACCACGGGCTGGGCGGCCACGTCGCCTTCCTGGAAGACTACGACATGCACATGGCCAAATTCCTGGTCCATGGAGTGGACGTCTGGCTCAACACGCCTCGCCCCCCGATGGAAGCGAGCGGCACAAGCGGCCAGAAGGCGGCCTTCAACGGCGTGCCGCACTTGAGCGTCCTGGATGGCTGGTGGCACGAAGGCTACGACGGGGCCAACGGCTGGGCCATCCCCCTGCCGGACCAACCCTTGAGCCCTCAAGAGCATGACGAACACGACGCCGAGCACCTGTATCATATCTTGGAACGGGACATCGTCCCGCTCTATTACACGAGGGACCGGGACGGGATCCCCCGTGGCTGGATGCAGCTCGTCAAGGATGCGATCCGCACCACCGCCCCGCGGTTCTGCGCCCGCCGGATGGTCAAAGAATATGCCGAGCTGTTATACGCCCCTGCCGCCGCAGGAACTCCATCCGTTTGGTAGGAACGTCTTCTTGCCGGCGCACCTCGCATCGATGGGCACAGCCCTCCGCAAGCCCCGCGCGTCTGAATGACGACGACTTGACAAGCGAGGGAGGATTCCCAAGAATGCTTGTCCGTGACTAGACCACTGCCGGCGATTGTCAGACTCCTGACCTTGTTCCTTGCCTTGTCGGCGCTGCCTGGCTCGGCACTTCCGGCCACACCTCCGGCGTCAGGTGGGCACGCGATCCCTTCCACCGAACGCGACGCGCTCGCATCGTTCCAGCGCAACCAGTACGATCACGTGATCCGCCTCTTCGAAACTCTTCCGTCGGACCAACGGCCGTCCGGCGAATTGCTGCGGGTGGCTTTGCTCAGCTACCTGCGCCTCGGCCAGGCGGAGGCCGCGCTCAAAACCTATGCTCGCCTCGTCCCTCCGGGACACCAGGACAACCCGCGCTGGCTCAGGGATGTGGCCCTGTCCTTTATCACCAGCCACGCACGCGACACCACTGAACACGTAAGGATCGCCGCCTTTACAGCCTTGGCAGATCTGGCAAGTCGTGAGGAAAACCGCGAGGTGAGGCCCCTGCTCGAAGACGGCCTCCTTGACTCCTCCCCCCTCGTTCGCGCCAGGGCCGTGGAAGGACTGGGCAAATTCATCGAACGCGACCGACAGTCTCACCCGTCCCATCCAGCCGTTTCCTCCCAGAGCCTCAAGCGGGCGCTGGATGATTCGGCGCCAGCCGTACGGATCGCAGCCTTGAGCGCCCTGGGCGACGCAAACGATTTTTCCGCGCTGGACCAGATCACCCGCCTGGCTCGGGGCGAAGAGAGCGCGGTGCAAGTCTTCGCCTTGGCGGCGCTCGTCAAACTGGGCCGATCCGATGCCCTGACCGATCTCCTCAGCGCCGCGACCCTGCCGGACCCGGACTCCCGCATGGCCGCGCTGGGCGTTCTGGGTCGGCTCAAGCGGCCTGCCAGTTTTTCGCTCCTCAGCCAATCGATCTACGATCCTGATCCATCCGTCCGGGCCTTCGCAGCCGGCGCCCTGGGAGAATTCGGCGACCCCCGAGCGCTGCCGGCACTGACCCATGCGCTGAGCGACGAAAGTCCGCGCGTCCGCAGCATCGCAGCCGTCAGCCTGGGACGACTCGGCCTAGGGCACACCCTGGTCCTTCTCAGACAGGCGGCGCAGGACCCGGTCGAGATGGTTCGTGCGGGGGCGATCGAAGGATTGCTTCGACTCAGTTCCAGCACCCGTTGCCCCAAAGCGAACAACGGCTCCTCGGCGACGCCTTGCCATGGGGCCCCGGAAGAAGCCATCCTCTTGGCGGCCAACCTTGCCAACCATCCCGATCCATCGGTCCGAAGCGCAGCGGCACAGGCTTTGGGGCTGGGAGGCCATCGCAAAGCGCTGCCGGTTCTGGAACGGCTGCTTCAGGACCAGCAACCACAACCACGCCTGACGGCAGCTCGCGCGATGGGCAAGCTTGGCGATCGAACCGCTGCACCGCTCCTCAAAAAAGCGCTGCAAGACACCGATCCGGCAGTCCGCGTGACCGCAGCAGGAAGCCTGGCCCTCCTCTTACCGAGGAAATCGTAGCCCTGCAAAAGGCGAAAGGAAGGAGACCTATGCTGAAAATTTTGGGATGGGTGGTATTGCTCGGCGCGGTCTTTGCCAGCGGCTACTACGCCGGCCAGCGCCCGATCGGCGAACTGAAGAAGACCGTCACAAACTTGTCGCACAACATCGTGGATACCACGATCGGTCTGGAACGGACCATGCGGCAGCGCCATGGCCTGGTGGATGCCAAGGCGCAGGTCATCGAGGCAAAGTCGGAACTCATGGACCGCAACCTCGGCAACGCCGCGAAGGATCTGGACGAAGCGATCGAGCATCTGGAAAAAGCCAACGCCGCGGAACGGGACGCCGGGCGGGCCCAGACGGTCAGGCCGCTGATCGCCAAGGTCAAAGAAGCGCAGCTGGAACTCTCGATGGGGAAAGCCATCCCGCGCGCGAGACTGGACGAAATTCAAAAAGAACTAGACGCACTCCTGTCTCAGGAGCGGTAGGGGGGAGGTCAGACCGTGGCGGTCTTTTTCTTCCAGGCCGCCAGAATCCGCTCGACGCGCATTTTGACGACCAAGTCCGGGTCCTGCATCAGCGGCTTGATCGCTTGACGCCCTCGTTCATCGCCGATCTTTTCAAGCGCGGCCGCCGCCGTCAAACGGACATACCAGTCTTTATCCTGCAGCATCTCGATCAGGGGATCGAGCGCCTTGTCGTTCTTGATGCGGCCGAGCGCGATCACCGCCTGTTTACGGACGTTCTCGTCCCTGTCCTTCATCGCGGCCACAAGCTTCTCGACCGCCGGCTCACCCAGATCGACCAGCGCATCGGTCGCATCTTCGAGAAACTCGTCTTTCCGTAATTGCGCAATCAAGGGGTCCAGCACCCGTTCGTCCTTGATCTTGCCAAGCGCCCTGATGGCGTATTTCCGGATATCCCAATCGCGAAGCTGTTTGACCAGCCCGTCAACCGCCGGAGAACCGACCATCCCCAACGCTTCGATGGCCGCATCCCGCACCTGCCAGTCTCCGTCGTGAAGCGCGCGCGTGAGGGGCTCGACGCAACGCTCATCCCCCATTTCGCCCAGCATAATGGCCGCTTCGCGGCGGACGACCCAGTCCTGATCCTGGAGCAGCTCAATCTGAATCTCGATCTCATCCTTGATCTTTTCTTCATCCAGAGCGACCTCTTCCGTCGCCTCGGCTGCCGGGGACACTCCCGTGACCGACGCCTCAGTTCTGGCTAACGTGTCCGAGACTTGGTCGGCCAACTCGTCGCCTGCTTCCAGCGTTTCAGGCGTAGGCAGATCCGTCGATTTCTTGGCATCATCCATCATGAACCACGCTCCGTCTTACAGATCCGTTCATACTTCGCAGGTGAGGCCCTCTTCCCGCTACGGTCACGGCAGGATTTGGCGTTATGCGCCGGCCACCCCTGTGGTTGCTTCCACCTTGGCGCCGGCCGCTTTTTTGCCCATCGCTCGATGCAACCGAGCGGCAAGGCTCCTCCGCTTCCGTTGTACACGCTTGAGGCGCTTGTGCAATCCCCGAAGGGCTGCGTTGCCTTCGGGGTTCTCGGTCCCGGCCAGCCGTTCCCGCACCTTCTTTTTCAACCGCGTTTCGTCCATCTCCACGGGGGTCTTTTTAGCCATAGTGCCTGCATCCTCCATCGTCTTGTCTCGAACGTAATACCGTGATCGCAAATCAGCAGGCCACAGTGTAGTGGAGGTACGCCAACGGTGTCAACCGCAGTGGGATCGGAGCGAGAATCGCCCCGGCTGGTTCGCTGGTCAGATGGAGAGGGACACCCGATAGACCATATGCTCGGCGGCCATGAAGTCCGCGACACGGCGGGTCCGCCGCTCACGCATGAAGTCGCCGGGGAAGAGCGTCAGGCTGTGGACGTCTTGGACTTCGCTGCCTTGGGCAAACCGCTCAGGGTTCGACTCGATCGACGTCAGAGCGGTCACGGACCGATCTTCTGCCGTCATCAATTGCGCGCCATGGCTTCCGACCACCTCCAGGGAAACTGCTGCAATGCCGTCCTCCATCATGCCCAGTTTCTGGGCCGCAGCGTAAGACAGGTCGATGATGCGCCCGCTCACATAGGGCCCCCGATCGTTGATGCGCACCCGTACCTGTTTTCCGTTCTTGACATTGGTCACCCGCACCACCGTGCCTAAGGGAAGCGTCCGATGGGCGCCGGTCATGGCCCGCATGTTGTAGATTTCCCCATTAGCCGTCAGCCATCCATGAAAGTCGCTGCCGTACCAGGAGGCAATGCCGCGTTGCTTCATTCCAACATCCAGGTCCGCCTTCCCCTTGGGGAGGCAGGTACAGGCCGTCGCCAGGAGGCTCAGCCCACAGATTAGCCACCACTTTTTATAGAATCGTACATTTGGACTCATAGGTCCTCCTCTTCTGTTGTACGCTCGCAACGCTGTCTTCACAGCGCCCCAAAATCCTCAGAGGTTCAGAACTGACTTACTGGATGCTCAGGATAGCCTGACGATTGGGGGATGACCTTGAGGATGATTGAAGTGAGCAAACTATAGCAAAA
>JACQCB010000201.1 GCA_016201805.1 Nitrospirota bacterium
AAGGGTGACGAAGAGATCGCCGTGTCCGCCCGATGCGGTCGGCAGTCCTTTCCCTTTGAGCCGGAGCTTGCCCTCCGCCTTGCTGCCGGCCGGGACCTTCACCCGCACCGGGTCGGTCAAGGTCGGGGCCAGGACCTCGGCGCCCAAGGCGGCTTCCCAGGGCCACAGGGGGAGCGCGACGTGGATGTCGCTGCCCTGACGCCGGAAGATTCCGTCCGATGCGACGTGGACACGCAAGTAGAGATCGCCGGGTTTGCCCCCATGGATTCCCGGTTGGCCTTTCCCTCCGACGCGCACCCTTGTGCCGTCCTGGACCCCCGCGGGAATCCGGACCTCGATGGTCCGGGTCTCTGTCTGGCTGCCGGCGCCCATGCAGGCGGCGCAGGGGCGGCCTCCCCGCTGCCGGCCGGAGCCGCCGCAGGTCGTGCAAGGGACCGGTTCCGAGATCGTGATGCGCCGCGTCACGCCGGTCAGGACTTCGTGCAAGGTCAGCCGGACGTCAGTTTCCAGGTCTTCGCCTTGCACGGTGAAGGTCCGGCCGGCCTGCCCGCCCTGTGACCGCTGGCCGAAGATGGTCCCGAAGACGTCGCCGAAATCAAATCCCTCGCGGGAGGTCGCTCCCGGCCCGGTTCCCCTGCCGGCGCCGGCTTGCGCGCGGGATTTTTCATAGGCCTCGGCTTCTTGCCAGCGGTGACCGTGGCGGTCGTATTTCTTTCTGATGTCGGGGTCGCTCAACACTTCGTGCGCGGCGTTGATCTCCTTGAACTTCTTTTCCATCTCCGCTTTGCGCGAGCCCGTGTTCAGGTCGGGGTGGTACTGGCGGGCGAGCCGCCGAAAGGCTTTCTTGATCTCATCCTGCGTGGCGGTCCTGGGGACGCCGAGGACGGTGTAATAATCTCGTTCTGCACTTGCCATGGGGACACTCGCTCGGTGGTGTCTGGCACAGGGCCGACATTTTTACAGATTACGGTGTCTGCGGCGTCTTTGCAAGAAGGGGGAGCATATGGCAAACGGCTATAGCAATAATCCCACCCAAGAGCTAATGGCCTATAGCTGATGGCAAGATTCGGCAACTACGGAAGCAGCGTTCTTGCTATAGGCTATCAGCCATAGGCTCTTCGATCGAGAGCCATAAGCTATGAGCTCTTTGCGGCGCTTGCGCGGGCCATCATCTTGCAGTAGGAACAGATCTCGGCGGTCGTGGGCTGTCCGCAGGTGGAACAGGGGTGGAGGCTGGCTTGGTCTTTCTCGGTCATCGAGGCCGAGGCCGGTTGCGCTTTCGCCTGTTTGTCCAGGAAGCCCCAGTAGAACGACTGTTTGGCGCCTGGCGACTCGGTTTCCAGACGGTTCAGCACTTCCTTGTAGAGGAGCATCTTTGAGCCCTTGGCCATGGGGCACTCTTCCACGATGTAGTCGATCCGGTTCAGGACGGCATAGGCGGCGATCTCGCGCTCGGAGAGCCGGTACAGCGGCTTGACCTTCTTGGCGAAGCCCTCGACCGACGCCGGGAGGCTGGGGCTCTGTTTGTCGAGGTACTCCTCTTGCCAGTGCAACACGTTGCCCAGCAGGCGGGCGGCCTCATCGTCCAGGTTGTGGCCCGTGGCCATGACGTCGTAATGATGTTCGACCGCCGCGCGGTTGAATTGATACCGTTTGATGGTGCCGCAGGCGGAGCAGGTGGGACGGTGAATGAGATCGGCCAGTTCGCGGATCCCGGCTCCTTCCGCTTCCTGGACGGTATGCGTCAGGAGCGTCGCTTTGTGAGCGGCGCCCACCGTGTCGGCAAACCGCACCGCCTTCTCGCGGGATGTGGCCGAGTAGCCGCTGATGCCGAGGTCTACGTAGAGGGCGTCGGCTTTGTAGCCCAGCTTGAGGAGAACGTCCCAGAGCGCCAGACTGTCCTTGCCGCCGGAGACCGCCACCAGGATGCGGTCCTGGGGGCCGAACATCCGCTCGGCCTTGATCGCGCGGGCAACCTGGTCGTGCACGAATTCGTTGAAACAGACTTTACAGAAGGCCGCATTGTGACGCGGCAGTCCGATCACCGCCTTCGTATGGCATTTCTTACAGTTCATAACTCAATCAATGTTGAATTTTAAATTGTGAATGTTGAATTGAGGAGGGTTGTTCGTCAATTCAAAATTGAACATTGAACATTCACCATTGGGGCTCAGCCTCCCGAGATCACCGGCCGCACTTCCACCATGTCCTCGTCTCGGAGCAGTTCGTCTTCGGTGACGAGTTCGTCCCTGCGGATCACGAGGTGGGCTTCCGCGACCAGGTTCAGGTCGCGGAGCAGCTCCTTCACGCGCTTGGGCCCCTTCACCTCGACGAGCCGCTCGGGGTGGCTGAGTTGAACTTGCATAAAGCGATCATAAGCTGATCGCTGGGCGAGGGGCAAGAGGCTCTGGGCAATCGAGAGAGATTTCCTCCCCATAGCCCCGTGCCCATAGCCTTGTGCCGTCTAAACTTCCGCTTCCCGCAAAAATTTTGCCGATTCTTCCGGCGTGACCGGATTGATGTAGAACCCGGTGCCCCATTCGAAGCCCGCCACCTGGGTGAGCTTGGGAATGATCTCGATGTGCCAGTGATAAAACTCGCCGGTCTTCTCGTGGAGCGGTGAGGTGTGCAGGATAAAGTTGTAGGCCGGCTGCGACAGCACACGGTTCATCTTCCGCAGGGACTCCGAGAGGATCCGGGCCAGCAACTCGAACTGGGTTTTCTGGCTTTCTTCGAAGTAGGCGGCGTGCCGTTTCGGGAGGAGCCACATCTCGAACGGAAAGCGCGGTGCGTAGGGGGTGAGGCAGAGGAACTCCGGGTTTTCGGCCACGATGCGGTCGGCGTCCCCCGTTTCCTGCCGAATGATGTCGCAGTAGATACAGCGTTCTTTCTGCTGGAAATGGGTGCGACAGCCGTCGATCTCAGCCAGGACGTTCGTCGGGGTGACCGGCAGCGCGATCAATTGCGAATGCGTGTGGTCCAGCGTGGCCCCGGCCGCCGCCCCGTGGTTCTTGAAGATGAGGATGTAGCGGAAGCGCAAATCTTTCTTGAGGTCCACCATGCGGTCGCGGTAGGCCCAGAGGACGTCCTCGATGCGCTTGGGCGGCATGTCGGCCAGCGCGTCCTTGTGATCCGGAGTCTCGATGATCACCTCGTGGGCGCCGATGCCGTTCATGCGGTCGTAGATGCCCAGGCCTTCGCGGTCCAGGTCGCCTTCGACCTGGAGGGCCGGAAATTTGTTCGGCACCACGCGGACCGTCCACCCCGGCATGTTCGGTTCGCCGTGCTGCGGCCGATAGGCCATGATTTCCCTCGGCGTCAACCGCTCTTGGCCGGGGCAGAAGGGGCAGAGGGACCTCGGGGGCTGGCGAACGGGCTCGTGTTGAAAAAAATCGTGCGGGCGACCGGCTCGTTCGGTCGAGATGATGACCCACCGTCCTACGATCGGATCGCGACGCAATTCAGGCATAATTCACACCACCGTGGCTAGAGACAATAGGCTATGGGCTATAGGCTTCCGGACAAGAGAAGTCAATATCCATAGCCCTTAGCCTCTTGCCCATCGCCGGTTCGTCGTCACACTTTCCACATCATGGCGTCGAAATGCTGATCCGGCACCGTCAGGGTCAGGGGATGGTGCCGGGGGTAGCGCTCAATCTCAAGCCCCTGCTGCGTGACGATGAGGCTCAGGCCGAACTCCTGTCCCGCTTGCAAGCGCAGAGCTTTGAACGGGACCGCCAGTTCGATTATCTTGCGCCGGCAGATCGTCCCGTACCGGCCGGCTTCCGAGAACGGGCCATCCGGTTCAGCGGAGGAGAGCGTGAAAGTTTCAAGGTCTGGCGAAGCCAGCGCGACACTCAGTTTGTGCGTCAAGGAGGGGGTCAGAATCTGGATCTCCAGAACCGCTTCGGCCAGGCCGGCCAAGGCGGCTTCGTCGGGGTCCAGCCGCAGGAACAGATGGTCCAGACTGAACCCGAATCCAATATACGTGAAGAGCCTGGCGGCTTTCCACATGGCGCCCAACGGAGGGGCGGGGTCGATCGTTCCGGCGCCGTGCCATTCAAAGAATGACGAGACGAGCCCATCGATGGTGGGCTCCAGCAGGCTGACGGGGAGATGGATCGGGTGCAGATCCTGCTGGCCGATGAGGGGCTCGTTCAGGAAGTCCGGCGCCGGCAGGCCGGCGCGAGTGTAGACGTTCCGCAGATGCGTCCGGAACAACCGGTCGAATTCATGTTTATAATCGGACGAAAAGTCGTCGCCGTACCACCAGAACCAATCACTGCCTTCGGCGGCATAGAGTTCTTCCCAGGCGCCCCGCGCCTGCTCCGGGGACAGGCCGCTGCCGGCTTCGATCAGCCGCGCTCGTGTTTCGCGGATCAGGTCCCAGCCGCGGTTGTCTTCCTGGTGTCCGATCCAGATTTTAAAATCGGCGTTGATCCAGGAGCCGGAATGCAACTGCGCGAGTCGCTCGGTCGGGGGGATCGCGTCGAGGGAGCGGCTGACGGTATCGGCCGCGACGCGGACCCCGTTGATGGTCCCCTCGGCCAGCGCGCCATACAGCCCGGAGAGGAATCCCTCGCCGCTGTCATGGTACGACTCCCAGGGGTTTTCCCCGTCCAAGATGATCGGGAGCAGCAGGTGGTCGTCCGGGGCTTGCTGCGCGATGGCGTTGATGCGGGACAGCACGTTGCCCACGGCGGACTCCGCGACGGTCTTGGCGTAGACGAAGCCGAACGCATCGGAGAGGTCCCGGTCCCGGAAAATGATCGCGAGGTCTTCTCCCGGTTGGCCCACGCGATAGGGCTTGTAGAGATGGTTGTCGCGATGCCAGGCCTGCCCGTCCATTTCCAGCGAACGAGCCAGGATGCCTTCGTCGGTGGCCATCCACCGGAGGCCGTCTTGCCGCAACATCGGGACCAGCTCGGGACAGACCGATCCTTCGGAGGGCCACAGGCCGGCCGGAGCCGTGCCGAA
>JACQCB010000203.1 GCA_016201805.1 Nitrospirota bacterium
AGAGCCACAACAGCGGCGGAATCGCCCAGAGGTGAGACAGACGCCCGGCCCGATAGCAACTCCACAGGCGAAGCACCACCGCCACCCCCAAGAGCGTCACCAGTTGGGTCCTGGCGCCGAGGAACGGGAGCGCCACCCAGAAACTTCCTGCCACAGCCAGCAGTCGGTACGTCCGGCCGGCCTGGGCAAGCCTGGCCGATACCAAAAACGCGCCGGTCACGGCGGCGGCAAAGAACCCAATGGCGGCCAAGGGGCCGGCTGACCCCAAGCCCTGATAAAGAAGCCCGATCAGGCTGTCCGTCAGCCAGGCATGTTCCACCCAGGGCCAGTCCGTCATGGTGTGTGAATAGGGATCAGTACTCGGCAATCGCCATCCGTTGTTCAGAAGGTCGAGGCCGGTCCGCAGATGCCAGCCGAAGTCCGGCTCCACGAGAGGCTGGAGAGCCAAGTTCAAAATGAAGAAGAGCAGGAGCGCGTCAAAGGCTGGAAACGATGAATTGTGAATGTTGAATTGTGAATGTTGAATTGTTTCGGAGAGTGATCTCCCTTGCCGCTGAGTTCCCACTGACCTAGCCCAATTCAAAATTCACCATTCACAACTCATCATTTGGCTGTATCCGGCCGCCAGGCCAACAGGTTGCCGAGTACCAGCCATTCGACCTCGGTCTTCAAGAAACACCGGACGGCTTCATCTGGACTGCACACGATCGGCTCGTTCACGTTGAAGGACGTATTCAAGAGAACCGGCACCCCGGTCTTCCGTTCGAACGCCTCGATCAATTTTCTGAATTTGGGGTTGGCCTCCCGGTCCACAGTCTGGACACGCGCCGTGCCGTCCACATGGACCACGGCCGGGATCGTCCCCTTGGCCTTAGGCAGGACCGGACAGGTGAACAGCATGAAGGGCGAGGGATCGGGCAGGTCGAAGAAGTCCTTGGCCCGCTCCTCCAGCACGGAAGGCGCAAAGGGCCTGAAGGGTTCCCGCAACTTCACCTTGGCGTTGATCAACTCGCGCATGTCTTCCCGCCTCGGATCGGCCAGGAGGCTGCGGTTGCCCAGAGCCCTAGGACCCCATTCCATCCGTCCCTGGAACCAAAAGACCAGACGGCCCTTGGACAACTCCGTCGCCATGCGGTCACACAACCCATCCTCGGTCATCGACTCCCAGGCCAAGCCGGCCCGTTCGAGCGCCTGCCGACAGTCTTCGTCGCTGAATTGCGGCCCCCAATAAGCATGCCGCATAATCTCCCGTTGCCGGAACGCACCCCGCCTGTTGGACAACCAGAGCGCAGCGCCCAAGGCCGCCCCCGCATCGCCGGCCGCCGGCTGAACGTAGATTTGTTTGTACCCCGCTTCGCGACGGAGACGGCTGTTGGCCACGCAATTGAACGCCACGCCTCCGGCCAGACAGAGGGACTCGGCGCCGGTCAGTTGCTTGAGATGACGGGCCAGGTGCAGGAGAGTCTCTTCCAGCAGGAACTGGGCGCTGGCGGCGATATCGCGATGCTGCTGCGTGATCTCTTCCCCCGGCAGACGATTCGGCCCCAGTAACCGCGTCAGTTCCGGCAGGAAGATGCCGACCCGCGCCAGATGAAAATCCAACAGGCTCGTGTTCAGGCGAAACTCACCGTCCGGCAGAAGCCGCAAGACCTGCGCCTTCAACAATCCGGCGAACCGCGGCTCCCCATAGGCGGCCAGACCCATGACGATGTACTCGTCGCAATCCGGCCGAAACCCCAGAAAGGAGGTGATGGCGGCGTAAAACTGCCCGAGCGAATGCGGGAGCGGAGTCCGCTTCAACACCGTGATCCGGCGTCCCTCTCCCAGGCCCAACATCGTCGTATGAGATTCGGAAGCCCCGTCCACGACCAGGACGGCGGCTCGTTCGAAGGGCGAGGCCAGGAAGCCGCTCGCCGCATGGCAGAGATGATGGTCAAGAAAGACCGGACGAGACCGGCTGGGTCCGAAGGGGCCGGCCAGCTTGCGGGGGAGCCATGCCAACTCGGCCCACTCCTGGCTCAACCGCTCGGCACTGCGTCGTCCTTTCACCAAGCAGAGCGTCGGGGAACGGACCATCGCGCTCAGCGCCAAGGCGGCCCGGCGGCCCAGCACCCAGTACTTCCACGGCACCGCAATCGCATCCACATCGGAAAGTCTTACCCCGGCTTCCTGCAAACAGTAGCGGATCGCATGGAGCGGCAAGGCGGTGACGTGCTTGACCCGGACAAAACGTTCTTCTTCCGCTGCGGCCAGGAGACGGCCGTCCTCCACCAAAACGGCGGCCGCGTCGCGCAAGTTCAGAAGGCCCAGGACCAGCATGGCCCGTTAGAATAGACGAGCCCGCCCCGCCTGGCAAGCGTCTGGCACGGGAACCGGTTGCATTCTGTCCCTATTTTCGGTACGGTGAGCCAGTATTTCCATCGTCAACGCTGTCCCTCTTTACACGAGACCATTCTATGCAACCGATGCTCTCTCAACCTTCCCGTCTATCCCTCGCCCTCGCTCCCGCCCTCGGCCGCAAGCCTCCCTACGTCGGCTTCGGCCTGGTCCTATTGGCGCTGGCCCTGGTCGTGTCTGCGACAGGTTGCGAAAAAGTCAAAAGCTCACTGGGACGCGCGACCATTCCCAACTTGGGGCCGCAGATCCCCGTCGCGGCCAAGATCGACTTCGACCCCTCGCTGACGAAAGCCATGTTGCAATACACCAACGCCTGTAACTCGCCGCAGCAACTCCGAGTGGGCGAAGAACTCGAATCCGTCCTGTTGCAAGCCGCCCACCAGACCTTCAAGACGGTCTATGCGGGAGGAAAAGTTCCGGCCGGAGTCCAACCCGATGTCGATATCCTGCTCGTCCTGCAGCAATCCGGCTTGGAGATTCAAACCGACGGCATCTATGACCGCCTGCCGGCCGATCTCACGCTGGAAGTGGTAGCGCTCTTCAAGGACCCGTCCGGCAAAGTGCTCCTGGAGCAGCCGATTCAAATCTCGCGCAAGGAAAAATTGCTCCTCGAACCCACGCAACACCGGTGCGAATACGTCACGACCGATGACATGCTCCATAGCGCCGCCGTCGCCCTCTCCATCCAGTTCATCCGGCACGCGCGAGCCCTCCTGGATCCGGACGGCCAGCTCGCCGGCGCCGCTGAAACGCAAGCCCGCTCATCGAGCCAGGCAGCAGCGCAACCGGCCCAGATGCCGGCAACCCCGATGCCGTCCCAAGCCGGAGGTCCGGCGCTTTCGTTCAAAGCCACGGTGCTGGATGAGAACAGCAATCTGATCCTGGAAGGCGGCGAGCGGGTGAAGGTGCGGGTGGACCTCGTCAATACCGGACAGGGAACGGCCAGGAACGTGTCGGTGATCTTGGGGGGGACCCCGGCCGTCATCTCGCAGTTCCCCGCCACGACCCTGCCGGCCGGCACGCTCCAGCCGGGCGAGTCTCGCTCGGTGGAATTTTCGGCGACCCTGCCCGTCGCGATGCAAGCCCAACAGGCGAACTTCCAGGTGTCCGTTGCAGAAGCCTCCGGGGCCGGCCTCCCGGCTCCGCAGACCTTGGTCCTGGCGATGCGGCAGGGAGGGGGGGGTGGCGGGAGCTTCGCTCCGGCCAAGCCGGCGGTCAAGACCTACCAGTTCGACGATGTGGATCAGGTCCCCGTGGCGGCAGCCGGATTTCAACGTCCCCAGACCCACCTCGTCGCCGTCGGTATC
>JACQCB010000217.1 GCA_016201805.1 Nitrospirota bacterium
AGTCGCCAAGTTGAAAGCCATCCAGCTCGACTTGGACAAGACGCGCATCAAGGCCGAGGCCGACATCATGGTCGCCGAACGGGAACTGCAAGCCTTGATCGAGAACGACAAGACCGAATTGTCGGCCATCGAGGAGAAGCTCAAGCAGGCCGAGATGCAGGAAGTCGCGCTCCGTCTGGCGGCAATCAAAGCCCGGCGGGACGCCATGGCCCTCCTCACGCCGGAGCAAGGCCAGCGGGTCAAAGCGGTCCATGAGGCCATGACGCAACGGTACAAGGATGGGCCCAAAGAAGGCCATAAAGAAGGCATGATGAAAGGACATGGCGCGAAGGGGGAACACAAGAAAGACGCGGGCGCAACGGAGCCCAAACATTAACGACGAGGAGCGGGAGCATCGGTGCCCGCCCACAACAAGGAGGTCTAGCATGAAGACGACTGGACGTATAATGACCGGAGTCGCCCTGCTGGTCGGGTCGGTGTTCGTGTTGAGCGGACCGGCCTGGAGCGACAACAAGGACAAGAAGGAAAAGGATGAGGTCAAGGAAGCGGTGGAAATGTCCAAGACCGCCAAGGTCACGGTCGAGCAAGCGATCAAGACCGCCACGGAAAAGGTGGCGGGGAAGGTCATCGAGGCCGAGTTAGAGCGTAAGCACGACAAGGCGGTCTGGGAAGTGGAGATCGTCGGCGCCGATGACAAGGTGACGGAAGTCCATGTGGACGCGGACAGCGGCGTGGTGATCGATACGGAAGAGAAGGGCGCGGAGAAAAAGGACCAGAAGGGCAAAGGGAAGGGCAAGGGCAAGAAAGACTAAGCCCTGTAGCCGGCACGGATCGATCCCGATTGCGGGATCGGCCTGTGCCGGCCTTGGCACAGGCCCCGACGTATGTCGCTCCAACTCTATCGGGCTCGGGTAGATCGGATCAGAACCCTCACCCACGATGTGCGGGAGATCGGATTCCAACTGATCGACCCGCCGGAGATCCACTTCAAAGCGGGGCAATTCGTCTCCTTCGAAGTGCTGCACCAGAAATTCAACAAGCCGGTGGCCCGCCCCTATTCGATCGCCTCCCCGCCAAGCCAGCGTGACAGAATCAGCCTCCTGCTCAACCTGGTTCCAGGCGGCCCCGGTTCAACCCATCTGTTCGGCTTGAAGGAAGGAGACGAAGCCCAATTCAAGGGACCGGCCGGCGCGTTTTATCTGAAGGACGACGGCACGCGCGATCTCCTCTTCGTCGCAACCGGCACCGGCATCGCCCCCGTTCGCTCCATGCTCGACCACCTCTTTGAGCGCGGCTTCTCCCACTCCTCCACCCTCTATTGGGGCCTGCGCAGCCAGCGGGATCTCTATTATCAAGATGAATTAGCCGCCCTCGCGTCACGTCACAAAAATTTCCGCTTCATCACCACCCTCTCCCGCCCTGAGCCGGGCCCACAGGCCGGCTGGTCCGGCGCCACAGACCGCGTGACCAAGCTGGTCGAAGAACGGGTTTCCTCGGTGTCCAATCTGGCGGTCTATCTCTGTGGCAACAGCGGCATGATCGGCGCGGTCTCGGCGCTCATCAGCCGGAAGGGACTCTGCCCGATCCATAAAGAAAAATGGTACGACGACGCCGGCGACCCGGAACCCTACTGAACGGTCCTTTCTTGGCCACACACGCCAATATCCCGCAAGATCCCGATTGACCGATCCCCCTCTCCTATGAGAAAGTTCCAGCCGTCAGTATTTGATGAAGATGACCAGGATATTCAAAAAGTCCAGCCAGCGCTGCGAGAACGGAGCTGGAGGTCTTTTTCAACATCCTGTGACGTAAAGAGGAGACGCCATGCCGATCAACCCCAGACACAAAAGCCATGACCTGCTCGACGGCCCGAGCCGCGCGCCGGCGCGCGCGATGCTCAAAGCCGTGGGCTTCACCGACGAAGACTTGTCCAAGCCGCTGGTGGGCGTCGCCAACACCTGGATCGAAGTCATGCCCTGCAACTACCACCTGCGCCGGCTCTCCGAGCGCGTGAAGGCCGGCATCCGTACGGCCGGGGGCACCCCGATCGAATACAACACGATCGCCGTCTCCGATGGCATTTCCATGGGCACCGAGGGCATGAAGGCCTCGCTGATCAGCCGCGAGGTCATCGCCGACTCCATCGAACTGGTCGCGCGCGGCCATTTGTTCGACGCCGTGGTCGCTCTCTCCGGCTGCGATAAGACCATCCCCGGCACGGTCATGGCCCTAGCCCGTCTGAACGTGCCTTCGCTCATGCTCTACGGCGGGTCCATCCTGCCCGGCACCTTCCAGGGCCATGACGTGACGATCCAGGACGTCTTCGAAGCCGTGGGGAAATATTCAGCCGGCAAGATGACCTCCACCGAACTGAAAGACTTGGAAGACCACGCCTGCCCCGGCCCCGGCGCCTGCGGCGGCCAGTTCACGGCCAATACGATGGCCATCGCCTTCGAGTTCCTGGGTATCTCACCGATGGGCATGAACGGCGTCCCGGCCATGGACTTGCACAAGGACGACGTGGCCTTTCGCTGCGGCCGGATGGTCATGGACCTGCTCAAAAACGACCTGCGCCCGCGCAAGATCATCACGCGCAAATCCATCGAGAACGCCATTGCCTCCGTGGCCACGACCGGAGGCTCCACCAACGCGGTGCTCCACCTGCTGGCCGTCGCGAAGGAAGCGGGCGTGAAGCTGAGCATCGACGACTTCGACAAGATCAACCGGAAGGTGCCGCTGTTGGCCGACCTCAAGCCGGGCGGCCGTTTCACTGCGGCGGACCTCTATACGGCCGGCGG